>VYDC01000020.1 GCA_009843585.1 Chloroflexota bacterium
CCACCGCTCCGCCCGGTGGTGACCGTACTGCCGCACGCAGCTCGTGGAGCTGCAGAGAAGCCTCCCGGAGCTCGCCGAAGAGGGGATCGTCCCCCTTGCCGTCAGCTACGACGAGCCCGCCGTCCTGGCCGGCTTCGCCCGGGATCACGGCATCGAGTACCCGCTGCTCGCCGACCAGGGCTCCGAGGTCATCCGCCGCTACGGGATCCTCAACGCGGAGATCGACCCGGGGGACGAGCACTACGGGATCCCCGTCCCGGGCTCCTACCTGGTCGGGAGCGACGGGCGGGTGGAGCAGAAACTCTTCCACCGCTCGCACCGCGTCCGGGAGGCTGGCGCCGCCCTCATACGCCGGGTCGGGGGCCGCGCCGCCCCCGACTCCTGGCCGAGCGCGTCGTCGGCGTCCGGCGAGGTGGCCGTGCGAGCCACCCTCGAAGCGCGGTGTCTCCGCGTCGGCCAGGTGGTCGATCTCGTGGTCAGGCTCGAGCCCGCGCCGGGGCTGCATCTCTACGGCCGGCCGGCGCCGGAGGGCCTCTACCCGACCACGGTGACGGTTGCGTCGACCTCCCCGCTCCGGATCGGCGAGGCCCGCTACCCGCCGACCGAGCCCTACCGCGTGCGCGGCCTGGGACGGGATCTGCCGGCCTTCGTCGGTGAGATCGAGATCGTGGTGCCGCTGGTGAGCGAGATTCCCGATAGCACGGTCCCGATCGACGTCGAGGTGCGCTACCAGGCCTGTTCCGAGAGCGAGTGCCTCCTCCCCCGCACCGAGCGTCTGCGCCTCAACGCGCCGGCGAGGGGCCTGGTGCCGGGACGGCCACGCCCCGCGTAGTCCCGCCTGCGCCTCGGGCGTACGATGGCGGCATGCCGGATCACGCGAGCGCGCTCTGGCGCCTGGTGGCTCACTGCCGCGATCGCCCGGGGATCAACGCGAGCGTCTTCTCCTACCTAGCCCGGCGCGGCGCGAAGATCGTGCAGGCCGATCAGCACGTGACGGCGGCAGGTCCGGGAGAGGATCCCCGCTACTTCCTGCGGGCGGAGATCGACGCCTCCGCCATCGATGCGTCGCCCGATGAGGTGGCCGGCGGCTTCGCGGAGGAGGTCGCGGGGCCGCTCGCCATGGAGTGGCGACTGCTGGACGCCGCCCGCAAGCCGCGCGTCGGGGTGCTCGTGTCGCGCTCCGAGCACTGCCTGCTCGAGCTGCTCTGGCGCGCCAGCCGGGGGTACCTTCGAGATCCCGGTGGTCGTCTCCAATCACGACGTGCTGCGGGAGCAGGTCGAGGCGTTCGGCATACGCTACGAGCACCTCCCCGTCACGCCCGATACGCGGGCCGAGCAGGAGCAGGCCGTGCACGAGGCGCTTGGCGCGATCGAGTTCGTCGTGCTCGCGCGCTACATGCAGGTGCTCTCCCGGGACTTTCTCGACCGCTATCCCTCGCGCGTGATCAACATCCATCACTCGTTCCTGCCGGCCTTCCCGGGCGCCGCTCCGTACAGGCAGGCCTTCGAGCGCGGCGTGAAGATCATCGGCGCCACAGCCCATTACGCGACGGAAGAGCTGGACGAGGGGCCGATCATCGAGCAGGACATCGCCCGCGTCACGCACCGCGACTTCTTCTCCGACCTCGTCCGGATCGGCCGCGAGGTGGAGCGCTCCGTCCTCGCTCGGGCGGTGCGGTGGCACGCGGAGGATCGCCTCTTCGTGCATGGCGGCCGAGTCATCGTCCTCCGCTAGCGCGTCGTGCCCGGGGCGGCTCGCCTGCTATCATGTAGTGGATGACCCAGCCGCAGGGCCGCGCGCCGCATCCGGCCAGCGCGCCCCACCACCACGACGTCCCCCCGCTCGCGCGCGGCGCCGCCGCCGCGGTGCGCCGATCGTGAAGGCGCTGCGCCGCATCCTCTCGCGCGTCGCCGACCGCGGCACGGCCCCGCAGCCGCCGAGCGCCGCCGCGTCGACAGCGACCGACACCCCGTACGCGGGTGCCGAGGCAGCCCCCGCGGACGCGCCCCGGCGCCGGCGGCGGGGCCGACGCGGCCGTGGCGGACGCGGCGGCGCCCGTTCGACCGACCCGTCCACGGCGACGTCCGCCACGCCGGAGAAGCAGACCGCACCCGACGCAGAGGGCGGCGCGTCCGGCGAGGCGGGCTCGCGCGCGCGGGGTCGCGGGGACGGCAACGCGGAGCGCCGACGGGGGCGCGGACCGATTCGCGGGCTTGGCGACCGCGGCCGGGGGCGGGCGCGCCGACTCGAGGAGCCGCTTCCCGAGGATGTCGCGTTCCGACCGGCGGCCGAGGGCGGCGACGACTCCCTGCTCGCCAGGCGACGTCCTCCGCCGGGTCTGCGCACGACGAACCGCGTGATCCTGGGCGGCGGCCGGCGCTACCTGCCGGCGGTGGGTGCGTCGCGCACGCAGGCGGGAACGGACGGGCGGGACTCCCCGGAGGAGCCGGGCGCGGCACGCGAGGAGCCGGGTGACACCCGCGCCGTGCAGCCGGAGGTCACGGCAGCGGGCGCGGGCGACCGGCCGGGGGCGGAGACTAGCCGGCGAAGGCGCGGCCGCCGTGGCGGTCGGCGCCATCGTCGCTCGCGGGGGGAGGCGGCCGGCTCTGAGGGAGAC
>VYDC01000105.1 GCA_009843585.1 Chloroflexota bacterium
CTCCTCATCGGCGCCTGGCTGGGGCGCCAGGCGAGCATCCTGCCGGGGCAGTCGGAGCAGATCTTCGATCTCGCGATCGCCGTCGGGATCGCCCTTCTGGTCGCGCTCGGCTACCGGCGGCTCGCGCGCGGCCGCCGGCGCCGGCCCGGCGGCTGAGCGCGGCGGTAGAACCACCCGCAGCCCTCGCCCGAGGCCTCCGCGCCGCCCGTGCAGGGAGGGGCGCCCGGAGGCGGCTCCGGGAGCGGACGGTAGCCCGCGCGGAGCCAGAAGTAGACGCCGCGGCCGTTGCCGCGGGGGACGCTCGCGTAGAGATCCCGGACCCCCTCGCGCTGAAGGCGCCGCTCGCAGGCGACGACCGCGCGCAGGCCCCGGGCGCGCCCGCGCCGGCCGGGCGCGACGGCGACGGCAAAGAGGGTCGCCCCGGACGCACCCGGCCCCGGCACGAAGGCGAGCGCGCCGACCGCCTCGCCCTCCTCCTCCAGCAGCAGCAGCGTCGCCCCCTCCGGGAGCGGGGGGAGCGGGCCGTCGTAGCCGCGCGCGACGCCGTCCCGGAGCGCGCGCCGGATCGCGGGCGACTCCGGCAGCTCTGAGGCGCGGCGGAGCGAGAGCCCCTCCCCGGCCGTCCAGGCGCGCGGGCTCACCGGCCGAGCCACGACGCCACCGCGGGGCCGACGTCCGCGGCCGGGAGCTCCCGGAGCTCGCAGTCGGGGAGCGCGGCGAGGAAGGAGGCGCCGTATCCCCTGCTGGTGAGGCGCCCGTCGAGCATCAGGAAGACGCCGCGCTCCCCCGGCCCGCGGATCAGGCGCCCGAAGCCCTGCCGGAAGCGCAGCACCGCCTGCGGGAGCGCGTACTCCGTGAAGGGGTCGGCGTACTGCCCCGAGCGCCCGGCGTGCACCGGGTCGGTCGGTACGAAGAAGGGGAGGCGCGCCATCACCAGCAGCTCGAGCGCGCCGCCGCGCACGTCCACGCCCTCCCACAGCGCCGCCGTCCCCAGCACCAGCGTGCGCGGCTGCCGCCGGAGCTGCCCGAGCAGCTGGTCGGGCGAGCCGTCCACGCCCTGCGCGAGCACGGAGATCCCGGCCGGGGCGAGCCGGGGGCGGAGCGCGCG
Source organism: Chloroflexota bacterium (assembly GCA_009843585.1). Taxonomy (GTDB): domain Bacteria; phylum Chloroflexota; class Dehalococcoidia; order UBA2979; family UBA2979; genus VYDC01. The sequence goes on from VYDC01000105.1 coordinate 1,109, forward strand.
CGCCGCGGCGCGGAGCGCCCCGTGCGAGGTGAAGAGGCCCAGCGCGCGCCCCCCGGCCGCCTCCGCCGCGTCGGCGAGCACGCCCCAGGACGCCTCCTCGTAGCCGGGCGCGCCGGGATCCGGGATCGATTCGAGGTGGAGCGCCAGCACCGAGCGGCGGTAGTCGAAGGGCGAGGGGATCGCGAGCGTCTCCGGCCCGCTCTCCCAGGAGCCCCGGAGGCCGAGGCGGTGCGCCGTGAACGAGAAGGGGTCGGCCTCCTCCCCGCCGTCCTCCGCGGCGTGCTCGCCCGCCCGTTCGCCCGCCGCCGCGCGCGGCGTCGCGAGCGTGGCGCTCGTCCCGACGACGGTCTCGAGCCCCTCGTAGAGGTCGCGCGCAAGAAGCTCCCCGACGTCGAGCGGGGCGAGCTCGAGCCGCGTCTGGAGCGGGCGCGCCTCCCCCCCCGCATCCGGCGCCGCCACCCAGGTCACGGCGCCGGGCTCGGCCGAGAGCGCCGTGCGCGCGAGCGTCTCGCGGCGCTCTGCGAGCGCGGCCTGCGAGCGCTCGAGCGCCTGCCTCACGCCGCCCTGTTCGGGGATCGCCCCGGGGGGGAGCTGCTCGAGCGCGAGCAGCGCCTCGGTGAGCCGGCGCGAGACGACCGAGAGCGCGACGTCGAGCTCGAGCGCCTGCGCCTCCACCTCCTCCCACGGCGAGAGCCCGCGGCGGCCCGGGGTGAGCGCGGCGACGAGCTCGGAGCGGATGCCTCCCTGCGACGGCTCGCTGAAGGCTGAGAGGTAGCCCGCGAGCGCCTCGCCGAGCGGGCCGAGCAGCGAGGAGGCGTCCGAGCAGGCGCGCCGCAGATCGCGCGCGACGCCCTCGAGGGGGGCCGCCGGCTGGAGCGGGCGGTCGCCGGGAGGCCGGAGCGCGTGCTCGAGCGGGGAGGCGAGCGCGTGCGGGGCGCGCGGGTCGAGGAGCTCCGCGAGCTCCGTGAGCAGGAGGCGCGCGCCGTACTGCTGCGTCGCCACCTCCTCCAGGCGGTGCGCCTCGTCGACGACGAGCCGGCGGAAGGGCGGGACGACCTGCTCGCCCGAGCGCGCGGAGGCGAGCAGCAGGGCGTGGTTGACGACGACGGCGTGCGAGGCGAGCGCCCGCTGCCGGGCGCGCAGCAGGAAGCAGCTCCCCTCCCTGACGTAGGGGCAGCGGCGCGAGAGGCAGTCGGCGCCCTCGCTCGAGAGCCGCCGCCAGCGCCGGCGGTCGCCCCGGCGGAGCGCCAGCTCCGCCACCTCGCCGCTCTGAGTCGTCGGGAGCCAGCGGGCGACCTGCGCGAGGAAGCGCGCCTCCTCCTTATCGAGCGGCGCCGGATCCTCCCGCGCCTCCGCCCAGCGCTCGAGGCAGAGGTAGTTCTGGCGGCCCTTGAGCACCGCCCAGCGGAGCGGCCCGGTCCCCGGGCCCCCGGGCCCCTCCGCGCGCTCGACGAGCGCCGCGGCGCGGGGGAGCTCGGCCCCGGCGAGCTGCTCCTGGAGGTTCAGGG
>VYDC01000180.1:0-322 GCA_009843585.1 Chloroflexota bacterium
GGGCGGGGCGCGTCGGGCGCCGCGCCCGCCGGGGGACGACCCGGGCGGCAGCCGGACCCATCCGCTTGGATCGACGAGACCGAGACGGAGCCGCGATGATGAGATGTCCCCTCCACGCCGGCCGCCCGCGGCGCATGACCCGGTGCGCGCGATGAGGCGCACCACGACCGCAGACATCCAGCGCATGCGCGACCGCGGCGAGCGGATCGCGATGGTCACCGCCTACGACTACCCCTCGGCGAGGCTCGCCGACCAGGCGGAGATCCCGGCGGTCCTCGTCGGCGACAGCCTCGGCATGGTCGTGCTCGGCTACGACTCGACG
>VYDC01000180.1:332-2586 GCA_009843585.1 Chloroflexota bacterium
ATCCATCACGCGCGGGCGGTGATGCGGGGTGCGAGCCGCGCCCACGTCATCGTCGACCTCCCCTTCGGCACCTACCAGACGGGCTGGCAGGATGCGATGCGCGCCGCGACCCGCGTGCTGCGCGAGACCGGCGCCGGCGCCGTGAAGCTCGAGGGGGGCGTTCGGGTCGCCGAGACCGTGGAGCGGCTGGTCGAGGCCGGGATACCGGTGATGGGGCACATCGGCCTCACCCCGCAGTCGGTCCACCAGCTCGGTGGGTTCCGCGTCCAGGGGAAGACGCCGCGCGACGGCGTGCGCGTGATCTCCGATGCGAAGGCGCTCGAGGAGGCCGGAGCCTACGCGATCGTGCTCGAGACGATCCCCACGGCGCTCGCCCACATGGTCACCGAGCGCGTGCGCGTCCCCACCATCGGGATCGGCGCCGGCCCCTTCTGCAGCGGCCAGGTCCAGGTCCTGCACGACCTCCTCGGCCTCTACGAGGACTTCGAGCCCCGGCACGCCCGGCGCTTCCTCGAGGGGGCCCGCCTCAGCCGGGAGGCGCTCGTCTCCTACCGCCGGGCCGTGGCCGACGGCACCTTCCCGGCCGCCGAGGAATCCTTCTACATGGATGAGCGCGCGCTTCGGCTCATAGAGCGCATGACGCGGCAGGGCGCCGCGGGCCGGCAGCCGGAGACGCCCCCGGCCGCGGCCGAGGGTCCCGAGGCGGAGCGCGCCGAGCTCTACGGCCCGCGGGGATCGGAGCCGTCGTCCGGCGGATCGACAGACCGGGGCTAGCCGTGGCCGGGCCCCCGGCTGTTCGCGTGGTCCGGACGGTCGAGGCGGTGCGCGCCGAGCGAGCGGAGCTCCCCGCGCCGGTGGGCCTCGTGCCGACGATGGGCGCGCTCCACGAGGGGCACCTCTCGCTGCTGCGGCGGGCGCGCGGCGAGTGCCGCTCCCTCATCGCCTCGCTCTTCGTCAACCCCGCGCAGTTCGGTCCCGGCGAGGACTTCGCGAGCTACCCGCGCGACGAGGAGCGCGACGCGCGCCTCTTCGCCGAGACGGGGGTCGACCTTCTCTTCGCCCCCGGGATCGAGGAGATCTACCCGCCCGGACACGCCACGACCGTGACGGTCGGCGGCGCGGAGGAGCGGCCGGAGGGCCTCTCGCGCCCGGGCCACTTCACGGGAGTCGCGACGGTCGTCACCGCGCTGCTCTCCATCGTGGCGCCGGATCGCGCCTACCTCGGCGAGAAGGACGCGCAGCAGCTCGCCGTGGTGAGCCGGCTCGTCCGCGACCTCGCGCTGCCGGTCGAGGTGGTCGCGTGCCCCACGGTGCGCGACCCGGACGGCCTCGCGCTCTCCTCCCGCAACGTCTACCTCTCCCGGGAGGAGCGCCGGCAGGCGCTCTCGCTCTCGGCCGGGCTGCGCGCCGCGGCGGCGGCGTTCGCCGCCGGCGTGCGCGACGCCGGCGAGCTGCGCCGCATCGTCTCCGGGTGCGTCTCCTCGCAGCCGCTTGCCGTCCTCGACTACGTCTCGCTCGCCGACGGCGAGATGCGGGAGGAGATCGAGGGCGAGGTCCAGGGGGAGGCGGTGCTGTCGGTCGCGGCGCGCGTCGGAGGCACGCGCCTCATCGACAACGTGCGGCTCAGGCCGTAGTCGCCGCCCCGGCGGTCGTCCGGCGGGCGCGGCCTTGCTAGCATAGGCCCACGCCGCGGTCCGCCTGCCCGCGTCCGGGAGGGGTACTGTGTCCGGGCACTCCAAGTGGTCCTCCATCAAGCACAAGAAGGGCGCGCTCGACGCGAAGCGCGGCCAGCTCTTCACGAAGCTCGCGCGCGAGGTCACGGTGGCGGCGGGGAAGGGATCGAGCCCCGACCCGGCGATGAACCCGGCGCTCCGGCTGGCCGTGCAGCGCGCCCGGGACGCGAACATGCCCAACGCCAACATCGAGCGCGCGATCCAGCGCGCCGTCGGCGGCGGGGACGGCGCGCACCTGGTGGAGGCGACGTACGAGGGCTACGGGCCGGGCGGGACCGCGGTGCTGGTGGAGGCCGTCACCGACAACCGCAACCGTACCGTCTCCGAGGTGCGCCTCGCCTTCACGCGGGGCGGCGGCGGCCTCGCCGAGGCGGGCGCCGTCTCGTGGCAGTTCGACCTGCGCGGGCTGCTCGCCGTCTCCGCTGAGGCCGCCGACCCCGACGAGGTGCAGCTCGCCGCCATCGAGGCGGGCGCCGACGACGTCTCGCTCGACGGCGGGGAGGTCGAGGTCGTCACCGATC
>VYDC01000094.1:0-426 GCA_009843585.1 Chloroflexota bacterium
GAGCGTGGTCAGGAAGCAGGCCGTGGCGCCGCGCTCGCCGGAGATGAAGGCGGGGATCTCCCCGCGGAGCGCCTCCGAGCGCTCCCGGGGGAGCTCGACCTCGCCGTGCCACTTCGCAGCCACCCGCGGCCTTCCCGGGCTCCCCCGGAAGAGTAGCCCATGAGCGACGCCCGCCCCTAGACTCGACCGCATGAGCAGCATCGAGGAGGTGGAGGCCGCGCTCTCCGAGGAGCGCGCGGCGCTCGCGGGCGCGCGGGACGAGCGGGCGCTCGAGGAGTGGCGCACGCGGGTGCTCGGGCGGTCCGGCCGGCTGACCGCGATCCTCCGCTCGCTCGGCGACCAGCCGCCGGAGCTCAGGCGCGAGCTCGGGCGCGCGGCGAACCGCGCGAAGGGAGAGCTCGAGGAGGCGCTCGCCTCACGCCGCCG
>VYDC01000094.1:436-2573 GCA_009843585.1 Chloroflexota bacterium
CTCTCGGAGCGCTCGCTCGCGCCCCTCGCGGGCGGCCCGCTCGACGTCACCCTCCCCGGGCGGCCGCGGCCCCGAGGCGGCCTCCACCCGATCACGCAGACGCTGCGCGAGATCCTCGCCGTCTTCTCGGAGATGGGCTTCTCATCCGTTGAGGGGCCCGAGGTCGAGCTCGACCGCTACAACTTCGACCGGCTGCGCATCCCGGAGGATCATCCCGCGCGCGACATGTGGGACACGTTCTGGTTCGACGAGGAGCCGAGCGGGGCGGGCCGGCTGCTGCTGCGCACGCACACCAGCCCGATGCAGATCCGCCACATGGAGAGCCACGAGCCGCCGATCCGCATCGTCGTGCCCGGCCGCTGCTACCGCTACGAGGCGACCGACGCCACGCACGAGTGGATGATGCAGCAGGTGGAGGTGCTCGCCGTCGACGAGGGCATCTCGATGGCCGATCTCAAGGGGACGCTGTGGGAGTTCGCGCGCCGGATCTTCGGCGCCGGGCGGCAGGTGCTCCTCCGCAACAGCTACTTCCCCTTCGTCGAGCCCGGGGTCGAGCTCGCCGTCGACTGCTTCGCCTGCGACGGTACCGACGCCTCGTGCACGGTCTGCCGCGGCGGGCGCTGGCTCGAGATCATGGGGGCGGGGATGGTGCACCCCGAGATCCTGGAGGCCTCGGGCTACGACAGCGCGCGCTACACCGGCTTCGCCGCCGGCATGGGCGTCGAGCGGATCGCCATGCTGCGCCACGGCGTGGAGGACATCCGCCACTTCTACCAGAACGACCTGCGGTTCCTCAGCCAGTTCTGAGGCCTCGCGCCGGGCCGCGCGGGGGCGCGGGCGGCCAGCACGCCGGGGAGCGATGATGCTCGTCTCGCTGAAGTGGCTCTCGGAGTACGTCGATGTGCCGGGCGACGTGGAGGCGTTCGCCCGGCGTCTCACGATGGCCTCCGCCGAGGTCGAGCGGGTGACGCGCGTCGGGGGCGACTGGGATCCGGAGCTGGTGCGCGTCGGGCGCGTCCTCTCCGTCGAGGCGCACCCGCGGGCCGACCGGCTCCGCCTGGCCACGGTCGACGACGGCCGGGGGGAGCCCCTGCGCGTGATCTGCGGCGCGCCCAACGTCCGGGAGGGGCAGCTCGTCGCCTTCGCGCGCGAGGGGGCCCGGATCATCGACGGCCGCAGCGGCGAGCCGGCGGTGCTCCGGCGGGCCACGATCCGCGGCGTCGAGTCGGCCGGGATGGTGCTCTCGGAGCGCGAGCTCGGCCTCTCCGACGAGCACGAGGGCATCCTCGAGCTGCCGGAGGAGGCGCCGGTCGGGGAGCCGCTCTCCGACTACATGGGCGACGTCGTGCTGGACGTCCACGTCTGGCCGAACCGCGCCGACCTGATGAGCATGGTCGGGATCGCGCGCGAGGTCGCGGCGATAGAGGGGGCCGCGCTCAGGCCCCCGCCGGAGGAGCACGCGGAGGCGGGCGCGCCGGCCTCGGAGGCCGTCTCGATCTCGATCCTCGACCCCGCGCTCTGCTCCCGCTACATCGGCGCCGTGATCGAGGGCATCCGGGTCGGCCCCTCGCCGCGCTGGCTGCAGCAGCGGCTGCTCTCCGCCGGCATGCGCCCCATCTCCAATGTCGTCGACATAACGAACTACGTGCTGATGGAGCTCGGCCAGCCGCTCCACGCCTTCGACCTCGACCGGCTCGAGGAGAGGGCCGCGGGCGGGGCGCCCTCGATAGAGGTGCGGCCGGCGCGCCCGGGGGAGCGGCTGCTCACGCTCGACGGCGAGGAGCGCGCGCTCTCCCCGGAGATGCTGGTGATCGCCGACGGGGCGGGCCCGGTGGCGCTCGCCGGGGTGATGGGGGGCGCCGAGACCGAGGTCACGGAGTCGACCACGCGCATCCTGCTCGAGGCGGCGCGCTTCCAGCCCGCGAGCATCCGCCGCACCTCGGTGGGGCTCGGCCTGCGCTCCGAGTCGTCGATCCGCTTCGAGCGCGGGCTCTCGCCGGAGCTCTGCGGGCCGGGCGCCCGGCGGGCGGCGCGGCGGCTCGAGCAGGTCGCGGGCGGCAGGCCCCGGCCCGGCGCCCTCGACGCCACCCCGCGGCCCCCGGCTCGCCGGCCCAGCGCGGCTAGCCTCGACCGGCTC
>VYDC01000083.1:0-759 GCA_009843585.1 Chloroflexota bacterium
GGGACGCGGAGCGCGAGCCAGAGCACGGCCCCGCCGAGCAGGAGCGTGAGCAGCGCGTCGGAGCGGTGGCCCGGCGTCAGCTCGACCGTGAGCGAGGCGCCGAGCCGCAGCGCCACCATCTGCACCGCCTGCTGGAAGACGGTCAGGGGGAGGAGCTGCGCCCACCAGCGCGTCCACCCCTGCGTCTGCGGGAGCACCCAGCAGAGCAGCATCACCGGCGCCAGCACGATGAGGAGGTCGATGAGCGCCAGCCGCAGCAGCATCTGGAGCACCAGCAGGAGCGCCACCACGGCGTAGCCCACCGCCACGACGACGAAGGCCACCCCGCTCTGCCCGGCCGAGGCCTGCTCGTAGCCGGGGAGGCCCTCTTGGCCGACGGCGTGCGTGAGGGCGTTGTTGAGGTCGATGAGGAGCCGCGCGTACTCCAGCGTGAGGTGCATCGCGAGCGCCGCCAGCAGCACGCGCGGCAGCAGCTCCATCACGCCGTCATAGGGGCTCCCCCGTCGGCGCCTGAGCATCACGTTGAGGCCGCCCCACATCACGATCACCCCGAGCGCGGCCGAGGCGACGGCGCGCGAGAGGTCCCACATCGAGCGCACCGCCGAGCTCTCGTAGCTCCCGGCCTCGGGCGTGCGCGTGACGAAGTTGAGCGAGGAGCCCCCGAGCCCCAGCGCCCAGTCGACGACGTGGCGCGCCGCCCCCACCAGCGCCTCGCCGGCGAGCTCGGCGAACGCCTCCAGGAGCGCCCGCGCCCAGGCG
>VYDC01000083.1:769-2571 GCA_009843585.1 Chloroflexota bacterium
ATCGGCGGGCCCGGCCGTCGGGGCGCGGCCTCCGATCCGGGCGCGGAGGGGACCTCCGCGCCTCCCGCGGCGAGCCCCGCGGGCGCCGCCGCCGCCCGCTCCGCGCCGGCGGGCGCGAGCGCGGCGAGCCAGCAGCCGAGCGCCAGGGCCGAGGCGAGCACCATCCCGCGCACCGGCCGGCCTCCTTCCGCATCGCCGCACGCGCGCCGAGGTCGGCGGCGTGCGGCGATGCACGGGGAAGCCTGCCGAGAGGGTGGACCGCGAGAGGTCAGGAGCAGGTCCGGTTCGAGCGGGGACCACCGCTCCGGGCTCCGGTCCGGACGGGTCCCAGCCTCCGCCTGACCTCTGCCTGACCTCTCGCGGTCCACCTCCCGCGTAGCCTCCCCGGCCTCACAGGTGCGCTCGCCGGTGCGCCGCCCCGGGCGGGGGCAGATGACCGGCGCGGATGCGCTCATCCGGGACGCCGCGACGGGCGAAGGCGCGTCGCAGCAGGGCGTCGAAGCGAGCGGCAAAGCCGGATTGCGGAGACGGGAGGTGCGAGGAGACGCGAAGGACGGTGAGCAGGAGACGGAGCCCCGGTGCGGCCGGCGGCACGGAGAGGAGAGCGGAGAGAGCGAGAGAGGCGACGCGGACCCCGGACGCGGTCCGCACCGGATACGGATGAGGCGCCGCGCGTCGCGCCGCGGATCCCGCGAGGGGGTCGCGGCCGCGGCGTCGGTGGCGGACGAGGTCAGCCCCGGGAGCCCACGGCTCCGGGGCTCTGCTGCGTCCTGACGGAGAAGGGAGATGCGAGATGGCCAGGAGGAAGAGGGGGGCGAGGAGCGCCCTCGCAGACGGCGCCCGGCGGGCGGCTGAGGCCGCGGCCGCGCGCCCGGCCGCGTGGTGGCGAGCCGCGCGCGCCCGGATGCGGCCGTGGCGGCCCGAGGTCGCCGTCGACGTCGCGGGGCGGCGCGGCAGGCGGCTCAGGCGAACGGTCGAGCGCGCGGCGGCGGGTCACCTCCGCGCGCTGGGCGTGGCGCCCCCCGAGCGCCTGCTCGTCGCCGTCCAGCGCACGGTGGTGGAGGGCGGGCGCCCGCTCGAGGCGCTGCTGCAGCTCTTCGAGGACGAGGCGGGACGGAGGCGCCACGTGCTCTTCGTCGCGCTCTCGGTCGAGGGCCGCTCCGTCGGGGACCGCGAGGTCGTGGCGACGCTCCGGCAGCAGCTCCAGGCCGTCGCCTTGGGGCAGCTCGGCGAGCTGCGGCTCCAGGTCGCGCAGGAGCCGGTCGCGGCCGGGCCGCGCGCCCAGGGGACCGCCGCCCCCGGACCCGCGGGGCCCCACGTGTTCGACCCGGCGGAGCCGCCGCTCTCCGAGCGCGCCCACGCCCACGCGAACGGCGCCTCCGGCGCCGCGCTCGACTTGATGGAGAGGTAGGAGACGATGGAACAGGAGATCGTGCTCACCAGCCTCCGGGAGCTTCAGGCGGTGCGCGGACGCTTCCCGGAGGGGGCGGAGGCCGTCCCGGAGGAGCGGGCGCTCGTCCCGCTGGTCGCGGGGAGCGGCCCCGAGGATCTCGAGGCGCTCGCGCGCGAGGCGCGCTCCGCGCTCGAGGGGCTCGCCTCGCTGCTCGCCCGCGACGGCGAGCAGCGCCGGCGCGCGGAGGAGAGCCTCGCACGCTGGCGCGACGCGGGGGCGGGCGCGGTGCGGCTGCGGCGCGTCGCGGCGGAGCTGCGAGAGGGGGCGGAGCGCGCGGCCGCGCTCTCCGGGTCGGCGCGCGGGGCCCCCTCGCGCCGCCGGGCGGCGGCGCGCGCGCCGCCGGCGCCGC
>VYDC01000254.1 GCA_009843585.1 Chloroflexota bacterium
GCGCCTCCACTACCGCGCCGCCGGGCCCGCTGACGGCTCGCTCCCGATGCTCTTCGTGCACGGCTGGTGCAGCAACCTGCGCGACTGGGAGCCGCAGGCGCGCGCCTTCTCCCGCCGCCACCGGGTGGTGCGCGTCGACCTCCGCGGCCACGGCGCCTCCGACGCTCCGCGCGGCGGCTACCGGCTGCGCACCTTCGCGTCCGACGTGGAGGCCGTGGCGCGGCAGCTCGGCGTCGACCGCGCGCTCCTGGTCGGGCACTCGATGGGCGGCGGCGTCGTGCTCGAGCTCGCCCGGCGCGCGCCCGCGCTCGCCTCAGGCGTGGTGATGGTCGACGGCATCGTGGGGCGGGGCCGCCCGGGCGGCGAGGTGCGCCGCCACCCGGCCGTGGCCCCGCTCGCCGGACCCGACTACCGCGCCGAGATCGAGCGGCGCTACCGCGCCTTCTTCCGCCCCTCCGTCCCGCGGGCGCTCGTCGAGCGCGTGGTCTCCTCGGCGGTCAGGACCCCGCGGCACGCGGCGCTCGGGAGCATCCGCGCCATCTACCGCGACAACGTGCGCGCCGCGGGCCTGAGGGTGCGGGCGCCGGCGCTCTACATCGCGGCCTCGACCGGCAGGGCCGGGCCCGCGACGATCCGCGAGATCGCCCCGACGGCGGCGTTCGCGCAGGTGGTGGGCTCGGGGCACTTCGCGCAGCTCGAGGTCCCCCGCCAGGTCAACGAGATGCTGAGGAGCTTCATCCGGGGGCTCTGAGCCGGCCGGAGTGGAAGGGGGTCCTGTGTTCGTCGCGATGAACCGCTTCTCGGTCGTGCCCGGGCAGGAGCAGCGCTTCGAAGAGGTGTGGAGCGGGCGCGAGAGCTACCTGGACGGCGTGCCCGGCTTCGTCCGCTTCGCCCTGCTGCGCGGCGACGAGGCGGGCGAGTACATCAGCCACAGCAGCTGGGAGTCGCGCGACGCCTTCGAGGCGTGGACGCAGAGCGAGGCCTTCCAGGCGGCCCACCGGCAGGGATCGCTCCAGGGCGTCCTCGCCGGCCCGCCCCGCGTCGCGCTCTACGACTCGCTCATGGAGCAGGGCCGGCCCTAGCCTCGCCCGCCGCGGTCCCGTCCGGAAGCGGCGCGAGGGCGATCCCGGCCGGCGCGCGGGCGTCGGCGAGGATCGCGGCGCGCCCGGCGAGCCAGCTCAGGAGCCGCTCGCCGGCGAGCTCGCGGCGCCAGCCCGAGAGCAGCGGCAGCTCGGGTGCGGGCTCGTCCCCGCCGCGGGCCCACCAGCGCGCCAGCTCCTCGGCCTCGCTGCGAGAGGCGACGAAGCGCGGCGCCACCTCCTCGGAGCGGCAGAGCGCGGACAGCAGTGCGGTGAGCATCGTCGCCCAGCCCTGCGCCGCGTCGGAGAGGGGCGGCCGCGCTCGCGGACGCTCGGGCGGGTCGAGGGCGCCGTCGCGGAGCGCCGCCACCATCTGCTCGCCGTAGCGTCGCGCCGTGCCCCGGGAGAGCCCGCGCGCCTCCTCCAGCTGGGCGGCGCTCTCGGGGATGCGCCGGGCGAGCTCCACCACCGTGCGATCGGCGACGATGCGGCTCGGCGGCACGTTGAGGCGCATCGCCTCGGCCTCGCGCCAGGCGGCGAGCCCCCGCAGCGCCCCCTGCGCCCGCGGACGGAGGCTCGACCACCCCCGCAGGCGCCGGTAGGCCTCCACCGGCGACGTCCGCCGGGCGTAGCGGGCGACGAGGCGCGCCGACTCCTCCTCCGCCCAGTCGAGGCGGCCGCGGCTCGCCAGCTCGCTCCGGAGCCGCTCCCACGCCCGCGGGAGGTAGCGCACGTCGTTGAGCGCGTAGTGGATCTGGTCGTCCGAGAGCGGGCGGTCGAGCCACCTGGTGAACTGTCCCCCCTTGTCGAGGCGGACGCCGAGCACGCTCTCGACCAGCGCGCCGTACCCCACCTGGTCGCCGAGCCCGACGAAGCCGCCCGCGATCTGGGTGTCGACCACCGCCTGCGGTAAGACGCCGTACCGCTCGGCGAGGAGCGAGACGTCGGCCTGCGCCGCGTGCACCACGGTCTCCCTCTCCGGGTCGCCGACGAGGGCGACGACCGGCCCCGGATCGACGGCGAGCGGATCGATGGTGGCGACCTCGGGGTCGTCGCGATCGCCCCAGGCGACCTGGACCAGCCCGAGATCCGGGACGTAGCGCCCCTCGGAGACGAACTCGAGGTCGAGGGCGAACCACCCGCAGGCGCGGATCGCCGCGGCGATCTCCGCGACGGCCGGCGCAGAGCTCACCGGCTCGGGCGGTCGGGTCGCGCGCCCGGCGCCGCTCATCGCGCGGCGGGCTCGCCTGGCGGCGCACCCCCGGCGAGGGGGGCGGCGAAGGAGAGCTCGTGACCGTCGGGGTCGCGGAGATGGAAGTAGCGCTCGCCCCACTCCGCGTCGCGCGGCGGCCCCTCGGGCTCCAGCCCCGCCGCCCGGGCGCGCCGGTAGAGGGCGTCGACCGCCGCCACCCCCGCGAGGGGGGCGATGACCCCTCCCCAGGCCGTCGCGCCGACGGCGGGCGCGGCGGCGGGCCGGAGCGCCCGGGTGAGG
>VYDC01000110.1:0-5364 GCA_009843585.1 Chloroflexota bacterium
GTTCAGGTCGAGGTGGATCTCCGTCTCCGAGATCCCCACGACGGTGACCACGAGCCCGTTGTCGAGCTGCAGGTGATCGCCCACCGCGAGACCCTCGGGCGCTCCCTCGCGCCAGACGGTCATGACGGCGGCGGGGTCGCGCTCACCGTAGGCCTGCTCGGGTTCCAGCCTCACCGACACCGATTCGCCGACGGCCAGACCCCGCACGGCGTCGTCGAAGCCCTCGATCACCTGGCCGCTCCCGACGGTGAAGGTGAGCGGCGCCCGCTGGAGCGAGGAGTCGAAGACCTCGCCGGAGTCGAGCGTGCCGTGGTAGTGGACCTTCACCGTGTCGCCCGCGCCGGCCACGCGCGCCGCGGGCGCCGTCGCGTCGGGCGCCGCCGCCTCCTCGCGCCCCTCGTCGGCCGGCCCGGCGGTCGCCTCGGCCGGCGCCGTCGCCTCCGCCGCGACCGGGGTGGCCGCCTCCGCCGGACGGGCGGCGGGCGGCGGGTCCGATCCGCCGCACGCCGCGGCGAGGAGGGCGATCGCGCCGCACGCCGCGGAGCCCCAGGCGGCGCGCCGCGAGCCGCGCGGCCGCGGCGCGGGCGGGGCGGCGGGATCAGGCATAGACCCGCATCCCGTAGTCGTTGTAGTGCGCCGTCGGACTGAGCGACGAGCGGGCGGCGATGCGGCTCACCTTGACGTGGTGGCGCCACGATCCGCCCCGCGACGCGCGCCGGCCGCTGCCGTCGCCCGTCTCCGGCCAGCCGCCTCTCCCGCCGGAGCCGGCCAGCTCGTAGGCACGCGGGTCGTACCAGTCGCGGCACCACTCGTGGACGTTCTCGGCCATGTGATGGAGGCCGAAGCCGTTGGGCTCGGTCGTCCCGACCGCGAGCGGCCGGTCGGTGCCGCGCCGCCCGCGGGCGAAGGGCCCCTCGGTCCAGGGCTCGTCGCCCCAGGGGTAGAGCGTCCCGGCATCGCCGCGCGCCGCGTACTCTCGCTCGGGCTCGCTCGGAAGCCGGCAGTGCCGGCCGAGCAGGGAGGAGAGCCACTCGCAGTAGGCGACGGCGTCGTCCCAGCTGACGCCGACCACGGGCTGCGCCGGCTCGGAGAAGCGCTCGTCCTCCCAGAACGGCGGCGGCTGCCCGCCGGTGCCGGCGAGGAAGTGGGACCACTCGAGATTCGTGACGGGGGTGAGCGCGCAGGAGAGGGGCGCCACCTCGACCTCGACCACCGGCTGCTCGTCGGCGCGGAGCATCGAGCCCATCCGCACCGTGCCGCCGGGCAGCTCGACGAAGCAGGTCGCCAGCGGCCCCTCCTCGAGGAGGCGGCGGATGCGGGGGTCGTCGCCCGGCGAGCGGAGCCTCACGGCGCCCGATCGTACGCGCGCGCGCGCCGCTCCGCGACCCCGCACCCCCATGTCACCTTCGTCATGTCCGCTGACCCCGGCGCGCGTACGATCCGAGCGAGGGGCGGTTGCGGAGTCGGGAGCTCTCATGGCACGACGACGGGGGTCGCGGGCATCGCTGCCGGTCGCCGCTCTGGCCCTGGCCGCGGCGGCCCTCGCCGCCTGCGGCGGCGATGCGCCTGAGCCTCCGGCCCCGCCGCAGGCCACGGCGGAGGCGACCGCGGTCGCGTCGCCGACCGTCGCCGCGGAGCGCACGCCCGTCGTCCGGCTGCAGCAGTCCCCCTGGGACGAGGCGCGGTGGGCCGAGGTGCTCGAGACGATGGCGGGCCGGGACATCGGCGCGCGCACGGGAGCCATCGAGGAGGCGGTGCGGCTCGACGAGCTCGGGATGATCCCGGTCCTGACCGAGCTCCAGCGCTTCTGGATCGCCTTCGAGCTCCAGGAGACGGTCAACTGGGGGCTCTGGGCGCTCACCGGCGAGGACCTGGGCGGCGACTGGGGCGCCGCCGTGGAATGGCTCGGCGCTCACCCGGAGACGCCGCTGCCGCCCGGCTTCGCCGACTGGAAGGCGGATCTCTACGCGACGCGCGTCGACCCGGCCTTCAGCCGCTTCATGGGAGGCGGCCTCCCGTCGGCGATCCGCGTCGAGCTCGTGCAGTGGGGCGGCGTCTCCGTCGACGGCATCCCGGCGCTCGTGAACCCGTCGTTCGTTCAGGGCTCCGATGCCCGCTACCTCGCCCCGGATGAGCTGGTCTTCGGCGTGGACATCGAGGGCGATGCGCGCGCCTACCCCCTGCGCATCCTCGACTGGCACGAGATGGCGAACGACGTCGTGGGCGGGGTGCCGGTCGCGCTCGCCTACTGCACGCTCTGCGGGGCGGGCGTCCTCTACGACGCGCGGGTGGGCGACGAGGTGCTGGAGTTCGGGAGCTCGGGGCTGCTCTACGAGAGCAACAAGCTCATGTACGACCGGGCGACCGACACGCTCTGGAACCAGCTCACCGGAGAGCCCGTGGTCGGCGAGCGCGTCGGCAGCGGCGTCACGCTCCGGCGCCTCCCCGTCGTCGTCTCCGACTGGGGGAGCTGGCTCGAGAGGCACCCCGGGCCCCTCGTGCTCGACATCGACACCGGCTACGAGCGCGACTACAGCCCCGGCGCCGCCTACGGCGAGTACTTCGCCTCGCCCAGCACGCTCTTCCCGGTCTTCCGCCGCAGCCAGGCGCTGCCGGAGAAGTCGTTCGTCTTCGCACTGCTGCTGGACGGGACGCCGAAGGCCTATCCGCTGCGCGATCTGCAGGAGCGGCCGGTCGTGAACGACGAGGTGGCGGGAAGGACGCTGGTGGTGGTGACGGAACCCGCCTCCCGGACGGTCCGCGCCTACGAGCGCGGCGACCTGAGCTTCCGCGCGGGGCCGGCGCCCGGCTCGCTCGTGGACGGGTCGGGAGCGACGTGGCGCGTGACGGAGGAGGCCCTCGCGGGTCCCGACGGCGCCTCGCTTCCGCGGCTGCCCGGCCACCTCGCCTACTGGTTCGGCTGGTTCTCGTTCTACCCGCAGACGCTCCTCCTGGGCGACTAGCACCGCATCCGCTGCCGCCCCTCCCGGCGACGGGAGCCGCCGGCGCCGTCACGCCGCCGGCGCGGCCGCGCTATCGTGGCGTCGGCCTGTGGGGAGTGAGGGGGGAGCCGTGGGCAAGAAGTACGACGCCGAGCGAGCAGTCAGCGCCGAGGAGGGGGAGCGCCACCGCGACGAGATCCTGGCGTTCATGTCGGACTGGAACCACGTGGCGAAGTACCTCCTCACCTACCGCCGCGACGGGCGCGCGCGGATGCGGCCGGTCAACGCCTACATGGCCGACGGCTGGCACATCCAGACGGTGACGCAGGATCTGCACTTCAAGACGGGGCACGTGCGCCGCGACTCGCGCGTCGGCTACCTCTTCTCGGGGATGTCGCCGCGGGAGCGGGGAAACGACCCGATCTCGATCTGGGTGGAGGGCGTGGCGGAGCTGATCGAGGACCAGGAGGTCGTGCGCCCGTTCCTGCGCTGGCGCGAGGAGGTCACGCAGACCGGCGAGAACAACCCCGGCGACGACTACGTGCCGTGCCTGATCCGCCCTACGCCGCATTCCGTGCGCGCCGCGGCCTCCCGCGGCGCGCGCGCCCCGGTCGTCTACACCGATTTCCCGGGGATCGGCGCGCTGGCCGGCGCCTAGGGCGGCTCTCCCGGCGGTCTACCACCAGCCGAGCTTGTGGCGACGCCCGCGGTGCTCCCACCCGGAGCCGCCGGCGCGGCGCAGCCGGTCGAGGTGGCGCGCGCAGAGCGGGATCGTGACGCGCTCCTCCTCCTCGGCGGCGGCGCGGTCGGCCGGGCCGACCCACCGGAGAACGGCCGACTCCTGGAGCGGTCGGGCCTGGCAGAAGGCGCAGCGATCGAGCGCGCTCACCGGCTCATCGTAGCGGGCCGGTGAGCGCGCCTGGCCACGTCAGCGGTCGAAGCGCGTGTAGTCGGGCTCGCGGCTCTCCAGGAAGGCGCTCATCCCCTCCGTCGACTGCTCGCGGTTCCAGACGGTGTTCAGGAGCTCGCTCCCGTGTATCCACGAGGGGTAGTGGAGGTCGCCGAGGAAGTTCAGGTTCGTCTTCAGGTAGCGGAGCGTCAGCGGCGCGTGTCCGTTGATGGTGGCGCACCACTCCTCCGTCGTGCTCTCGAGCTGATCGTCGGGCACGACCTCGTTGATGAGTCCGACCTGCTTCGCCTCGGCGGCGGGGTAGCGCTTCGCGAGGAAGAGCATCTCGCGGGCGCGGCGGTCGCCCATCAGCAGCGGCAGGTACTGGGTCGCGCCCACGACCGGGAGCGCCCCGACGCGCGCGCCGGACTGTCCGAAGACCGCGTTCTCGCTCGCGACGACGAGGTCGCAGTAGAGCTGGAACTCGTTGCCGCCCCCGATGCACCAGCCGCGCACCATGGCGATGGTGGGCTTCCCGCAGTTGCGCAGCTGCATGCAGAAGCGGCGCATCTTGTTGTTCCAGACGTGGCCGCTCTGCTCGTTGAGGGCCATCATCGCGTGCATGTCCCCCCCGGCCGAGAACGCGCGGCCGATCCCGTAGAGCACGCCGACGCCGAGACCGGGATCCTCGTCGAGGCGCGTGAACGCGTCGTGGAGCTCGTCGAGCATGGTCTGGTTGGTCGCGTTCAGGACCTCCGGGCGGTTCATGCCGACCCAGAGCGTGCGCTCGCGCTCTTCGACAACGATCGTCTCGTAGGTGGTCGTCCCTGCGTCCGTCACCGCCCGCCTCCCTCCGGTGCCCCGCCGACGCAGGCGACAGTATGATCGCAGCGCCGTTCAGGCGAGGCCGCCGCCGGGAGGGCCGTGAGGGAGGTCGGTATGCGCGAGGCCGTGATCGTCGAGAGTGTCCGCACGCCGCTGGGGAAGTCGTTTCGGGGTTCGCTGAACATCACGCGCCCCGACGACATGCTCGCCCAGGTCATCGGCGAGCTCTTCACGCGTCACCCGGAGCTCGACAGGGCCGACGTCGACGACGTGACCATCGGCTGCGGCTTCCCGGAGGGGGCGCAGGGGCTGAACGTGGCGAGGATCGCCGGCGTGCTCGCGGGACTGCCGACGTCGGTGCCCGGGCAGACCGTCAACCGCTTCTGCGCCTCGGGATCGCAGGCGGTGGCGACGGCCGCGAACCAGGTGATCCACGACGGGCTCGACATGGTGGTCGCCGGCGGCGTCGAGACGATCTCGATGATCGACGACGGCAGCCGCAACATGAACCATCTCGTGAACCCGAAGGTGCGCTCCGGCTGGCCGGCGATCTACTGGGTCATGGGGCGCACGGCCGAGGTCGTGGCCGATCGCTACGGCGTGAGCCGCGAGGAGCAGGACGCCTACGCGCTGCGTAGCCAGCAGCGGACCGCGCGGGCGCAGCGGGAGGGGACCTTCGCCGACGAGATCATCCCGGTGTCCACGGTG
>VYDC01000110.1:5374-19984 GCA_009843585.1 Chloroflexota bacterium
CGTCGCCCCCCGGGACGCCGCGCCCTACGACGAGGAGGTCGTGCTCGAGAGCGACGAGTGCAACCGCCCCGAGACGACGATGGAGGGGCTGGCCGGCCTCCCCTCCGTGTTCACGCGGGATGGCTCGGGCTCGGTGACGGCGGGCAACTCCTCGCAGTTCTCCGACGGCGCGTCGGCGACCCTGGTGATGTCGGCGGAGCGGGCGGCGCAGCTGGGCGTGGAGCCGATGGGGATCTACCGGGGCACCGCCGTCGTCGGCGTCGACCCCGACGAGATGGGGATCGGCCCGGCGAAGGCGGTGCCGCGGCTCCTGGAGAAGAGCGGCGTCTCCGCCGCCGACATCGACCTGTGGGAGCTGAACGAGGCCTTCGCCGTGCAGGTCGTGCAGGTCACGAAGATGCTCGACCTCCCCGACGAGTCCCTCAACGTCAACGGCGGGGCCATCTCCATCGGGCACCCGTACGGCGTGACGGGCTCCCGGCAGGTCGGGCACCTGCTGCGGGAGCTGCGACGCCGCGGCGGGCGCTACGGCGTGGTGACGATGTGCGTCGGCGGCGGCCAGGGCTTCGCCTCGCTCTTCGAGGCCGTCTAGAGACCCCGTCAGCGCGCCGGTCCCCGGCGCGGCGCGTGGGCGGGGCGGCGCCGGCGGGCGTCCCTAGAAGAGGGCCGGCCACCCCTCGCGCCGCGACCGCCAGTCGAGCATGCGTCTGAGTACGGAGGCGGCGCTCTCGATCGAGCCGTAGCTGGCGATGCCGGCGGCGTACAGCGCCCTCTCCATCTCGAGGTCGGGTCCGAGATCGCCCCAGATGCGGTCTCGCCCGACGTAGAGGACCGGGCAGCCCGCCTCCTCCTGCGCCGCGGCGAGGTCTGAGGCGAACGCGCGCGCCTCCTCCCGGGCCTCGCCGGGTTCGGCCGCGGCCGGGGCGTCGTCGCGCCACGGGACGCGGCTCCCGTGAGCGCCCTGGACGATGCCCGGCGAGACGACGATGACGTCGGCGACGCCGGAGCGGGCGACGGCGCTCAGGATGCCGCGCCGCCGCTCCGCGTCTCCCTCGCCGGCTCCCCGGCCGCCGAAGCTCTCGGCGTCTATGGGATTGCGGTTGCTGGTGCCCGCCACCGGGATGAACGAGGCGAGCTCCCGTCGGGTCCCCCCGGGGAGCTCCGGCACGTCGAGGCCGGCGCGCGAGAGTGCGTCGGTCGCCAGGACGCCGACGCCGCCGCCCGAGCTCAGCATCACGACGCGCGGTCCCCGGACCCGGCCCGCGGAACTCGTGAGAGCGATGAGCGTCTGGCGGAGCTCCGCCATGCTCTGAACGAGTTGCGCGCCCGCCTGACGGCAGAGCGCCTCGAAGACGCTCGCGGACCCGGCGAGCGAGGCCGTGTGCGAGCGAACGGCCCGCGCGCCGGCCTCGGACGTTCCCGCCTTGAGAACGATGGTCGGCTTCGTGCGGGCGCACCTCCGGAGTGCCCGGGCGAAGGCCCCCCCGTCCGGCACGCCCTCGATGTAGGCGCCGACCACCGTCGTCTGCGGATCGTCGGCGGCGTAGTCCAGGAAGTCGTGGGCGGCGAGATCGGCGCCGTTCCCGTACGAGACGACCTTGGAGAAGCGCATCCCGATCGCGCCGAGGCGGAAGATCAGGTCGGCCGCATGGACCCCCGACTGCGAGAGGAGGAAGACGCCACCGGCGTCGGGCGGCGGATTGCCGGTGAAGGCGATGCGCTCGTCGGGGACGTAGAGGCCCATGCAGTTCGGGCCGATCACGCGGATCCCGGCGGAGCGGGCGCGAGCGACCGCCTGCTGCTCGATGCGGGCGCGCTCGGCATCGCCGGTCTCGGAGAAGCCGGCCGTGAAGAGCTGAAGCGAGCGGACCCCGCGCTCGACGCAGTGCTCGACGAGCTCCGGAACCGCGTGCGCGGGCACCTGCGAGATCACGTGGTCGACGGGCCCCGGGCACGCGAGCAGGGAGGGGTAGCACGGGAGGCCGGCCGCGCGGGGCAGCCTGGGGTTCACCGGGTAGAGCGCGTGATTCTGGTCGTAGCCGAGCGCCCGGAGGGCGCGGAGGAAGTTGCCGCCCCGCGGATCGCCGGAGGGGACGCCGACGACGGCGATCGAACGGGGATGGAAGAGCCACTCGAGCGCCGGGGCGCCGCTCCCGTTCGCTCGCCTGCGGGCGGGCTCGCCCGCCGTCACGACCCGCCGCCTATCGCCGGGAGGCGAGGATCTCGGATCGGGTGCGCTCGCCGACGGGCGTGTCGCCGATCACCCCGCTCGCCGCGAGGGCGTCTATCTCGTCGTCGCTCGCACCGAGCAGTCCGCCGAGGATCTCGCGGTTGTGATTGCCGAGATCGGGCGCCGGCGCCAGGACGCAGGGGCCGGCGTCGGTGGTTCGCCAGAGCCAGCCGTGCATCGCCCAGGTGCCGACCTCCGCATGCTCGGCCTCCTCGTAGTAGCCCCGCGTCGCGAGATGGCGGTCGCCGAGCAGCTCGGGGAGCGTCAGCACCGGACCGGCGGGAACGCCGCGCTCGCTTAAGCGCTCGAACGCCTCCTGCTTCGTCAGCGCGCCGGTCCACGCCGCGACCAGCGGATCGAGGTCGGCGCGGTGCTCGAGGCGGGATTGGGCCGTCGCGAATCGGGAGTCGTCGACAAGCTCGGGAGCGCCCATCGCGGAGCAGAGACCCGCCCACTCCTCGTCGGTCCGCACCGCGATCGCGATCCACTCGTCCTCGCCCGCGCACGCGTAGGCGTTGTGCGGCGCCATCGCCGCGCTCTCGTTGCCGCGATGCGGCGGCAGGCGTCCGTTCATCGCCCACTCCATGAAGGCCTCGCCGATGAGAGTCGTCATCGGCTCGCGCTGCGCGAGATCGATCACCTGCCCGCGTCCGGTGCGCCGGCGCTGGATCAGCGCCGTGACGACGGCGGTGGCCGCCGCGAGGCCGGCGACCGGATCGCCGTACGAGACCCCGGTCTTGAACGGGATCCCGTCACCGTAACCGGTGAGCGAGGCGAGCCCCGAGAGCTGCTCGACGACCGGGCCGTAGGCCATGGCGCTCGCGTCGGGCCCGGTCTTCCCGAAGCTCGCCATGCCGACGACGATGATGTCCTCACGCTGCTCGCGGAGCCAGTCGGGGCCGATCCCGAGCCGGTCCATGACGTCGGCGCGGAAGTTCTCGATGACCACGTCGCTCTGCGCGACGAGCCGTCCGAAGAGCTCCTTCCCCCGCTCGCTCGTCAGGTCGAGGGTCAGGGAGCGCTTGTTGCGGTTGTACTCCTGGAAGTAGGCGTTCGAGTTCCACCAGTGCTCGCCGCGGGCGAGGGGTGGCCGGATCAGCGTGCGCAGGTTGTCCCAGGCGCGGGGCGCCTCCACCTTGATGACGTCCGCGCCGAAGTCGGCGAGCACCATCGTCGCGTAGGGGCCGGCCCACATCGCGGTCAGGTCGGCGATGCGGACGCCCTCGAGCGGCCGCCTGGCCGGGCTCACGACGCGCCCCCGTCGCCGAACGCCCCGGCGGCGCGCAGCTGCTCGCGGCGCGAGGCGGAGACGCCGAGCTCGTCGAGCACCTCCTCGGTGTGCTGGCCGAGCGTGGGCGCTCGCCCGGTGCGCCAGTCGTGCTCGGAGGAGAGCCAGAGGTGCCCGGGGAAGCGGATGGCGCCGGCGCGCGGGTGGTCGTCCTCGGCGAAGAAGCGGCGCTCGCGCAGCTGCTCCGACTCGAGGAGATCCTCGACGGTGGCGACGTAGCCCGCCGGGAAGCGGTGCGACTTGCCGAGCTCGAAGATCTCCTTCCCGGAGTGCTGGAAGAACCAGCCCGAGAGCAGGGCTTCGAGCACGTCGTTCGAGCGCAGGCGCTCGTCGGCGTCGATGAACGGCGGCTGGAGCAGCTCGGGGATGCCGACGGCCGTCGCCATGTTCTCGTAGTTGCGGGGGAGGCAGTAGACGCCGGCGTAGCCGTCGGCGCACTGGTAGGTCCCGTAGATGGCGCTCACTGTGTTGCCGCGGCGCTTCGGCTGGATCCCCGCCTGCGAGGCGAACGGCCCGTAGAGCTCGAGCATGCCGGCGAGCGTCTCCTGCGCCGAGAGGTCGACGTGCGTCCCCTCCCCGCTGATCAGCGACCCGAGGTAGGCGATGACCGCCGCGGCGAGCGCGTTGAGGCCGGCCTGGTAGGAGGGTTGCGACCCGCCGTTCTTGAGGGGGGGCCGGTAGGGGTCCCCCGTCAGCCACATGTGACCGGAGAGCGCGTACTGCGTGATCTCGTCGGCCGGCATCCCGGCGTAGGGGCCGGTCTGCCCGAAGGGCGTGATGGAGACCAGCACCAGACCCGGGGACCGCTCGCGGAGCGCCTCGTAGCCGAGGCCCCGCTCGGCGAGGTAGCCGGGCTCGAAGGACTCGATCACGATGTCGGACGCGGCGGCGAGCTCGCGGAGCAGCTCGCGCCCGCCATCGTCCTCGAGGTCGAGCGTGATGCCGCGCTTGCTCGTGTTCAGGTAGAGGTAGAGGCCGCTCGCCTCGGGATCGATCTCGTCAGCAGGAAACGGCCCGGCGCGCCGCGCCGGATCGCCGGACGGCGGCTCGACCTTGATGACGTCGGCGCCGAGGCCGCCGAGCCACTTCGCCGCGTACGGCCCGGCGATCCCCTGCGCGAGGTCGAGCACGCGCACGCCGGCGAGCGGTTCGGTCCCGGGTGCTCCGTCAGCGGGTGCCGTCGTCATCTCGCTCGTCCCCGCGCGGCGGCCCGCTGTCGCGGTGTCCGCGGCGCCATCGGCTGCGCGTCGCGGCGGAGTCTACGGAGGGCCCGCGCTGCCGTCTAGCAACGCGATCCGCGCCGCGCGGGGCCCCGCGCGGACGGGGTAAGCTCGCTCCGGACGCCGCGGGCCGGGGGCGCGCGGCGCAGTGAAGGGAGCGTCCTATGCCTGCCGGGGCCACCCCGTCGACGCTGCTCATCGAGCGCGAGCCGCCGCTGGTCACGCTGACCCTGAACCGCCCGGAGGTGCTGAACGCGATGTCCCCCGTGCTCCTGGATGAGCTCGAGGAGGCGCTGCGCGCGGCCGAGGCGGACCCGGAGACGCGGGTGGTGCTCATCACCGGGGCCCCGCGGGCTCCCGGACGGCCGAACTTCTCGGCCGGCGCCGACATCAGGGCGTCGGGCGGGCCGTCCGCATCGCCGCCGGGCGAGCCGCTGGCGCACACCCTTGTCGCGGCCCGCGAGGTGGCCCAGGGCGTCGGGCCGGAGCACCAGTCGCGCTTCAACGGCGTCTTCGGCTACCTGGAGCGGATGTCGACGCCGTCGATCGCCGTCGTCGACGGCATCTGCACGACCGGGGGGCTCGAGTTGATCCTGAGCTGTGACCTCCGGCTCGTGGGCGAGGCGGCGCAGATCTCCGACTGGCACACGAGGAACCTGGCGGCGATCGGGGGAGCCGGAGTCACCACGCGCCTGCCGAAGCTGATCGGGGCGGCGCGTGCCAAGGAGATGCTGTGGACCGGACGGCCCATCGGCGCGGAGGAGGCCGTTCGCATCGGCCTCGCCAACGCGATGCATCCCTCCGGGGAGCTGCTCGAGCGCGCGAAGGACCTGGCGCGTGAGATCGCCGCGATGTCGTCTTTCGCCGTCGCAGCCTCGAAGGCCGTGGTCGGCGCCGCCGCCCACCAGGAGACGGAGGAGGGCATCCGCTACGCCGAGCTCTGGTCGTCGCTGATCGCTCTCCAGAAGGAGGCGACGGGGACGCCGCCGCCGCCCTCGCCGCTCGACCGGTAGGGCTCCCGGTACGAGATTCCCGATCGGTCCCCGGCGCGGCGGCGGACGTGCCATCATGGCGCGGCCGGACGCGCGATCGATTGCCGGAGGCGGCCATGTCCACCTATATCCTGCTTCTGACGCTCAACGCCGACGGTCGGGAGAAGATGCTGGAGGATCCCGACAGCCTGCTGCGGGCGGAGAACGAGACCGAGATCGGCGGCGTCCAGTGTCTGGGCCTCTACGCCGTGCTGGGGGCGTTCGACTTCGTGAGCATCCTCGAGGCACCGGACAACGAGTCCGCCGCGAGCTTCTCGCTCGCGCTGGGCGTGCGGGCCGGTGCCCATATCACGACGCTGCCCGCGATCCCCGTGGGGCTTCTCCATCGCGAGGGGAGCGGTGCCCGGGACTGGATGCCGACCGAGGCCTTCCCGCCCGGATAGTCACGGGCTCGACGCGGTGCCGGGCTGCGGGGGCCGGTCGGGCGGTCCCCCCGGCGGGCCCCGACCCGCCCCGCCGCGCCCACGCGCGCGGGCCGGCATACCTTGGCGAGCCGTGTGGCGTCTAGCTCCGCCGCGTGGGGTGTCTAGCGGGGCGGCCCGAGACGGATGCGCCGGCGAAGGGGCTCGGGATCGTCAGGGGCGTTCCACATCTCCCACCAGGCGTCGTCGAGCCACCAGGTGGCGCCGGCCTCCTCCCAGCGGGCGGCCTCTGCGGCGTCGACGCCGGGGAGGCGGCGCTCGACCACGATGTCGTAGGGCTCGTCGCCCGGGCGCTCGCGCCTGATCCAGGCGCGCATGGCGCGCAGATCGTCGAGCGCCTCGTCGGGGGACGCGTCGAGGATCAGCGTGCGGTCTGCCCCGAAGACGTTGGGCAGGAGGCCGTCGTAGCGGATGGCGCGGCGCATCGACGTGCGGCGCGGCCACATGGTGGCGTCGCGGGGCCAGGCGCCGACGACCCAGATCGGGATGCGGGGCTGCTGCAGCGGGCGCGGCAGGAAGGTGACCTCGCGCACAGAGAAGTGATCGCCCGCGAAGGCGAAGGGCTTCCCGCTCCAGAGCCCTCCGAGGATGGCGAGGGCCTCGTCGAGCATGGCGGCGCGGGTGCGGCGGTCGAACGCCTCGCCGCCGAACCAGGGGCCCTCGTCGGGCGGCGCGCCCAGCCCGACGGCGAGGGTGAAGCGGCCGCCGGTGAGTCGGTCGAGGGTGGCGGCCTGGCGGGCGATGAGCCAGGGGCGGTGCCAGGCGAGGGGGGTGAGCATCGTGCCGAGCCGCACGCGCTCGGTCAGCACGGCGATGGCGGAGAGGAGCACCCAGGCGTCGGCGAAGCCGGGCGGCGGCTCGCCGGGGGCGACGGCGTAGGGCGTGTCCCAGAGGAAGACGCCGTCCCATCCCGCCTCCTCGGCCTCGACGGCGAGCTGGATGAGGATGGCGGGATCGCCGCCGTAGCCGACGTTGGGGAGGGTCACACCGAAGCGCATGGCGGGAGTGTAGGGACGCGGCTCGCCACCGGGCCATCCCATGTTGAGATCTGGGGGCCACGGCGGGAACCGAACCCGCGGTGGGGGATCGCAGATTCGCGGGGTCCCTGCCGTCGGTCACTCGCCGTCACGCTCCGTCCCGATGAGCGGCCGATCTGAACCTGGCCGGGCCCGGGTCGTCACTCCCGATGCCAACGCCTCACCGGCAGTCCTTACGCGGCGGGTGCCAATCGGGCGGGCCGTCGACAGAGGGATCGTCGATCACGGACGATGAGCGGGCGCTCGTGGCGAACGGGTTTGTGTACTCGGCATCTGAGCGGTCGTACTGGAGTCAGCGATGGTCACCGGACACGAGGGAAACGTCGAGGCGATACGCCGCGCCATCCGCGAGGTCTGCCGCAAGTATCCGCCGTCGTACTGGCGCGAGCTGGACCGGGAGCGCGAGTACCCCACGGCCTTCGTCGATGAGCTGACCGAGCTGGGCTGGTTGGCGGCGCTCATTCCGACGGAGTTCGGCGGAGCCGGGCTGAGCTTGACCGAGGCGAGCGTGATCCTCGAGGAGGTCAATCGATCCGGGGGGAATTCGTCGGCCTGCCATGGCCAGATGTACACGATGGGTGTCCTGTTGAGACACGGCAGCAGCGCCCTGAAGGAGCGGTACCTGCCGCGGATCGCGAGCGGGGAGCTCCGGCTGCAGGCTTTCGGCGTGACGGAGCCCGAGGCGGGTTCTGAGACGACGCGCATCACGACCACGGCCGTCCGCGACGGCGACAGCTACCGGATCAACGGTCAGAAGGTCTTCATCTCGCGCGTGCTGCAATCAGACCTGATGGTGTTGCTGGCCCGCACGACACCCTACGCCGACCTGGACGACAAGACGCGGGGCCTCTCCGCGTTCGTCGTGGACCTTGCCGAGCAGACCTCCGCGATGAAGGTCCAGCCGCTCAGGCTCATGATCAACCAGCACACGAACGCACTCTTCTTCGACGACCTCGTGGTGCCTCGGGACAACCTGATCGGCGAGGAGGGGGAGGGGTTCAGGTACATCATCGACTCGTGGAACGCGGAGCGGATCCTGATCGCCGCTGAGGCGCTCGGAGACGGTCGGTGGTTCATCGATCGGGCCGTTCGCTATGCGAGCGATCGCGTGGTGTTCGGGAGGCCGATCGGGGCGAATCAGGGGGTACAGTTCCCGCTCGCAGCGGCCCATGCCGACCTGGAGGCGGCCGACCTCGTGCGCTACCGGGCAGCGGAGAAGTTCGACCGTGGCGAGAGTTGCGGCCCCGAGGCGAACATGGCGAAGCTGCTGGCGTCGAAGGCCGCGTGGCAGGCCGCCAACGTCTGCCTCGACACCTTTGGCGGCGCCGGCTTCGATGTCGACAACGATGTGGAGCGGAAGTTCCGCGAGACGCGGCTGTGGTCCATCGCCCCGGTCAACAACAACCTGATCCTCGCCTATCTCGGGCAGCGCGTGCTCGGCCTGCCGCGCTCGTACTGACGGCGGAGACGGACAGCATCGCCCGCCGGATGGGGCGCCGGTAGGGGGACCCCGTCCGGCCACGGCGATCGCGCCCGACTCCGCGCGAGGCTTCGCCCGGCCAGGGATCCGGCACGTCTCGGAGAGCCCATTGGCGGGCTCCGTGGACGCGGCCGCGGTCGGCCTGTCGTGGCCCGCGGGATGCTCCCGGGAGCCGCCGGTCGAGACTCAGCCAGGGGCACTCGTCGGGGCCGCGAGACCCCTCCCGCAGCGTTGTGCGCGGCAAAACGGGTGTGGTAGGCTCCCGTCCCGATTTCGAACGCGCGGAAGGAGACCTGGCCGGCCACCGGGAGATCACGATTAGGAGTAGCTGACGTGCGACGTGTAGCGGAGATGGGGACGAGGCTAGGGACCGGGTTCCGGCGCGCCGCGCCCTGGAGCCTGATCGTCGCGTTGCTGCTGGTGGCGTCCGCAGCCTGCGGGGACGACGACGAGGACGTGGCGACGACCCCCGCACCGGCGCAGCCGGCGGCGACGCAGGCTGCCGCGGAAGCAGAGCGCGAGCCGGAGGGCACGCTGACGGTGATCGCGGGGTTCGGCAGCGAGCGCTTCCTGCTGCGCACCGCCACCGGCGAGGCCGCTCTCTCCGTGATCGCCGAGCCGCTCGTCTGGTGGGACTGGGAGACCGATACGCCGACCAACGGCGCCATCCTTGAGAGCTTTGAGAGCTCCGAGAACGCCGACGGCAGCGTGGACTGGACCTTCAAGATCAAGCCGGGGATCAAGTTCCACAAGGGCTACGGCGAAGTCACCGCCGAGGATGTGAAGTTCACCCTGACCGAGTTCCTGAAGGAGGGGTCGGTCAACGCGAACACGTCGATCCTCACCACCTTCTTCGGCAAGGACCCGGACAACATCGTGGTCGTGGACGACCTCACGCTCACCATCCACCAGCCGCAGCCGATGAACCCGATCGAGGTCTTCCGGGTGATGTCGCCCGACGACGGCGGGCGGACGCTGCGCCCCTTCTCGAAGGCCTACTTCGAGCAGGTGGGCGAGGACGAGTTCGCGCGCAACCCGGTCTACGCCGGCCCGTACGAGTTCGTCTCGCAGGTGCCCGGCGTGAGCATGACGGTCAGGGCCGTCGAGGACCACTACCGGGTGACCCCCGGGTACGAGGAGATCGTCTACCTCAACGTTCAGGACGACTCGACCCGGGTCGCGATGCTGCGCACCGGTGAGGTCGACATCGCGCAGGTGCCGGCGCGACTGGTGGGCGAGCTCGAAGCGGCCGGGATCCGGATCGCCATCGCCCAGAACGCCGTTGAGCCCTTTATCGCGTTCGGCGGCCTGTACCCCACCCGCCCCAACTACGATCCATCACTGCCGTGGGCGGGTGACGATCCGATGTCGGAGCGGTCGATTCAGGTGCGCAGGGCGCTCAGCCTCGCCGTCGATCGCCAGGCGATAGTCGACAAGATCCTGTTCGGCTACGGCGAGCCGGGTGTGCTGAGCTTCTCGTTCATCAGGCCGGGCATGCCCTGGTGGAACGATGACTGGACGCCGGATCCGTACGATCCCGAGCAGGCCAAGCAGCTCATGACGGATGCGGGATACCCCGACTGCTTCGACATCAAGATCTGGCTGATCAACGGCCAGGTCTACGGCCCGGACATCGGCGAGGCCGTGGCGCAGATGTGGGAGGCGAACCTCGGCTGCAACGTCATCCGGAACCAGGCCGACTACCGCCCGGGGCTGCGGAGCATGCTCTTCGACCGCACGACGGGGGATGAGGGCGGCTGGACGTGGTCCTTCGAGGGCGGCCCGATCGTCCGCCCGACCCGCTACGCCTGCCTCCACGGCGGGCCGACCTTCGCGACGCTGACGCACACGGAGCTCCCGTACTTCGATGTCCTGTGCGAGCAGCTCAACAAGGAGACCGACATCGAGCGGCAGATTCAGCTCGAGCGGGAGCTGGGCAATGAGATCTACCGGTCGTACCCGACGATCCCGATCGCCTCGCTGCACCTGACTCAGGGTGTGGGCCCGAACGTCGGGACATGGGATCAGGTCTCGCCACGGCGCGGCCCGCTCTCGTATCTCGAGTTTGTGTACCCGGAGTAGTTCTCGGAGCGACCTGTTCGGAGCGATTGCCTGCTGGCGCGGAGCGCCGCAGGCAATCGCTCCCTGCGTGCGCGGCCACCGGAAGAGACAGGCCATCGTAGGAGACAGACGAGGCTAGGGGAGACCGGATGGTCGCCGCGCCGGCGGACTGTTTCGTTGAGGTCAATGGTCTCCGGCTCCACTACCTCGACTGGGGTGGGCCGAGCGACGATGTACTGCTCCTGCTGCACGGCATCACGGGAAACTGTCACGCCTGGGATGACTTCGCCGAGCACGTGCGCGACGACTACCGCGTCCTCGCTCTCGACCAGCGCGGTCACGGCGCGAGCGAGCACGCTCCCGAGGGGTACCCGGTAACCGCATTCGCCTCCGACATCGCCGAGTTCCGGCGGGCGCTCGGGTTCGGGCGGTTCGATCTCGTGGGGACCTCCCTCGGGGCCCGCAACGCGATGCCCTACGCGGCTGAGCACTCCGCCTCACTCAGGCACCTGGTGCTGGTCGACGCCGGGCCCGAGGTCGAGCGGAGCGGCGCGAGGACTCTCATGGCGGGCGTCGGTGCGGAGCGCCCGCTTGCGTTCCGCAGCCGCGAGGAGGCTGCAGAGTACTTCCGACTGCGGAACCCCAACACGTCACCGAAGCAGGTCGAACGTTCGATCGACTATGGCCTCCGGCTCAACTGGGCGGAGAAGCTGGTCTGGCGGCACGACCCCGACCTCCTCTGGATCACCGGCTCGGCCGGTGCCAGGGAGATCCCGCTCCTGTGGGAGTCGTGTGGGAGGATCAGCTGCCCGACCCTGATCCTGCGCGGTGAGGACAGCGACATCCTCGGCCGCAGGACGGTGGAGCGGATGCTCGAGGTGATGCCGACCGCCACCGCCGAGGAGGTCCCGGGGGCCGGGCACAGCATCCTCATCGACCAGCCGGACCGCTTCGAGCGTGCCGTCCGGGCATTCCTGGCCGGCTGAGCGATGGGATGGTTCATCGCCCAGCGGATCGTCCATGCCATCTTCGCGATGTTCGTGATCACCGTCGTGATCTTCGGCACCGTGAGGTTGAGCGGCGACCCGGCGCGCATGATGATCTCCGATGAGGCCCCCCACGAGCAGTACCTGGAGATGCGGAGACTCCTGCTCCTTGATCGACCCATTCCGGAGCAGTACTGGCGCTGGGTGTCGCAGGCCGCTCAGGGCGACTTCGGGATCTCGCTCCGCTACCAGATCCCGGTCTCGGAGCTGGTGTCGACGAGGCTGCCGGCGACGCTCGAGCTGGCCGTCGCGGCCTACGGGTTCACGCTGCTGATGGGACTGACGATCGGCGGCTACTCCGCCGCGTTCCGGGGCTCGGTGCTCGACGCTGCCGCCCGCCTGCTGGCCGTGATGGGCCAGGCGGCTCCGAACTTCTGGATGGGGATCATGCTCGTCCTCGTCTTTGCCGTCTGGCTGAACTGGCTGCCGTCCGGTGGCCGGGGAGAGTGGCGGCATCTGGTTCTGCCGGCGATCACGCTCGGCTGGGCCCCGGTGGCGGGCCTGATGCGGATCACCCGCTCGAGCATGATCGAGGTACTCAGCAGCGACTACGTCAGGCTCGCCCGCGTGAAGGGGGTCGGTGAGACGAGTGTGCTGTGGAAGCACGCCTTCAAGAACGGCGCGCTGCCGATCCTGACCTTCGCATCGCTCGTCTTTCTCGGCCTGATCCGTGGGTCGGTGATCGTGGAGACGGTGTTCTTCTGGCCGGGTATCGGCCTGCTGGTGCTCGAGGGAGTGAACAACCGTGACTTTCAGGTCGTGCAGGCGATCGTCCTGCTGTTCAGCTCGTGGGTGGTATTCGGGAACTTGATCGTCGATATCCTCTACGTCTATCTCAATCCGAAGATCAAGCACTAGCTCGAGAGGACCCATCGGTGACCACGGACATCGAAGTCGACAAGGCTCCGGCGAGGATGGTCGCCGCGCCTTCGCGATTCGCGATGCCGATTCTGCCGGCTCTCTCGCTCGCGGTCATGGTCAGCCTGGTCCTGGTCGCGTTGTTCGCACCGCTCCTTGCCCCGCACAGCGAACGGCACGGTCAGCTGCAGTACAGCCTCGAGCCACCCGTCTTTGATGGCGGCACGACACGCTTCCTGCTGGGAACGGACATCCACGGGCGGGATCAGCTGAGTCGGGTGATCTACGGTGCGAGAATCTCGGTCTCGGTCGTTGTGGTGATCCTCGTGTTCAAGACGCTGATCGGAGTCGGCCTGGGGCTGGTGGCCGGCTTCTTCGGAGGCATCTGGGACTCCGTGATCATGAGCACCGTCGACATCCTGATCGCGTTTCCGGCCTTCCTCTTGGCGATCCTGATGGCAGTGATCTTCGGTCCGAGCTTCTTCAACGTCATCCTGATTATTACGCTCTTTATCTGGCCTCCGACGGCGCGCCAGGTGCGGGTGGAAGTGCTGGCACTGAAGCAGCAGGACTTCGTGACGCTCGCCCGCTGCGCCGGGTCGCCGAACACGCGGATCATGATGAAGCACATCCTGCCGGGTGTGATCCCGACCGTGCTCGTCATCACCACGCTGCAGGTCGGCACCGTCATCCTCTTCGAGGCGGCGCTCAGCTTCCTCGGCGTCGGGATTCCTCCGCCCGCCCCGTCGTGGGGCGGCATGGTCTCCGAGGGGCGCGCGCAGCTGACATCGGCCCCGTGGCTCTCGATCGTCCCGGGGTTCGCGATCTTCGTGACCGTCCTGGCGACCAACACGCTGGGGGACTGGTTGCGTGACCGCCTCGATCCACGTCTCCAGACGCTGTAGGGAGGACGCGTTGTCAGGCGAGCCGCACTCCGCGAACCCAGACTCCCCCCATCTCCTGGAGGTGAAGGACCTCCACGTCGAGTTCAAGACGAAGACCGGCCCCTCGCGCGCGGTCGACGGCGTGAGCTTCTACGTCGACGAGGGAGAGTCTCTCGGCATCGTCGGGGAGTCCGGCTGCGGGAAGTCGGTCACGGCGATGGGCATCCTGCGCCTGATCGCGTCGACGGGCCGGATCTCATCCGGTTCGGTCATGCTCGACGGCGAGGAGCTGACCGAGCTCAGCAATTCCCAGATGCGCGCGATCCGCGGCAAGAAGATCTCGATGATCATGCAGGATCCGATGACGGCGCTGAATCCGACCTTCACGATCGGGTACCAGGGCGGTGAGGCGATGCGAATCCACGAGGGGGTGCGCGGGAAGTCGCTACTCGCGCGCGTGCTTCAACTGCTCCGGCTCGTGAACATCCCCGCCGCAGAGCGCCGCGTCCGCGACTATCCCGACCAGTTCAGCGGCGGCATGCGCCAGCGCATCGCCGGCGCTATCGGCATTTCCACCACGCCCAAGGTGCTCATCTGCGATGAGCCGACCACCGCCCTCGATGTGACGATTCAGGCCCAGTACCTCGAGCTCCTCAAGGAGGTTCAGGAGCAGACGGGGGTCGCCCTCATCTTCATCACGCACGACATGGGCATCGTCGCCCGGATGTGCGAGCGGGTAGCCGTGATGTACGCGGGGCGGGTCGTTGAGTCCGGCACGACCAGGCAGGTGTTCCGCAACCCGGCCCACCCGTACACGATCGCGCTGCTGCGCTGCCTGCCGAGGCTTGAGGGCGTCGAGCGCCTGGAGAGCATCGACGGCCAGCCCCCCGACCCCCGCGAGATGCCGGTCGGCTGCCGCTTCGCCCCCAGGTGTCCCAAGGCGCAACCGGAGTGCCGCGAGGCCTACCCGGAGTTTGCCCCCGTCAGCTCCGGTCAACACGCGGCCTGCTTCTACCCGGGGGGGTGGTAGGT
>VYDC01000216.1 GCA_009843585.1 Chloroflexota bacterium
CCGCGAGGCCGCCGAGAGCTGGCTCCTCTCGCCCGACGTCCGCGCGCTCGATGAGAGGCTGCGCGCCCTTCCCGGGGCCGAGGCGCGGGCCGAGCTCCGCGGGGCGGGACGGGCCGCCCCCGGGAGCGAGTGAGCGCCGGCGGCACCCGCCCTGCCCGCTCGGGCCGTGCCGGCTGCCGAAGGCCGTAGAATGCGGCCGCCCGCATCCCGCCGTCTGGGAGGAGGAGTGAGATGAGCACCGCCCCCGAGGGCGCGCCGGGCCCCGTGCCCGTCGTCGACGAGCGCCCGGTCGAGGAGATCGTGGAGCGCTTCCGCCGCGAGACGGGAGACCTGCCGCCCCACCTCGCGCTGCTGGCGGAGGTCGCGCCGTCGTCGCTGCAGGGCCACGACCGGATGTGGCGCGAGCTGATGCGCGACCCCTCCGAGGGCGGGGCGCTGCCGAAGCGCTACAAGGCGCTGCTCTGCGCCTCGATCGCGATGACCGCCCGCAACGGCGAGGCCGCCGAGTGGTGGTCGGGCGTCGCCGCGCGCTGGGGCCTCCTGCTCGAGGAGCTGCTCGAAGTCCTCGGCTTCAACATCACCGGGCAGGGGATGTCGACCTTCCGGGAGATCGGCCAGCGCTGCATCCGGGCGGCGCGCGCGGTGCGGGAGTCGGGCGACTACGAGCGCGATCCCGAGCCGATGCCGCCTGGCGAGATTCCGGCGGGCTGGGCCGACGCGGCGCTGCCGCAGGGCGAGCAGCCGCCGGGCGAGCAGCCGGCCCGGGAGCCGCCCCGGGGGGAGGCGATGGAGGCGATCCACGCCTACTTCGAGCGCAGCTTCAACGCCCCCATGCCGGAATTCTGGGCGGCCCTCGGCCGGGAGAGCGGCGGGCTGCTGGAGGGCTACTACCTGCTCAGGCGCTACACGATGCGCCGGCCGGAGGAGGGCGGCTACACGCCGAAGATCGTCAAGGAGCTCAACGCGGTCGTCAGCGACACGATCCTGGACAACCCCTGGGGCGGCGAGGCGCACCTGCGCACGGCGATGGTGAACGGGGCGACGCTCCAGCAGGTGCGCGAGGCCGAGGGGCTCGTGATCATGGAGGCGGGGATGGTCGTCTACAAGGTGGCCGGCTACGACTTCGTACGCAGGGCCCAGGAGATAGCGGCCGTCCTGGAGAGGCTCCGCTAGCCCTCAGGCGCCGGCCGCTCGACCAGGAGGTCGACGAGCTCGTCGACCGAGGCGAGCGACTCCAGCGAGGCGACCCGGGAGGCGATTCGCTCCGCGTGCGCCTCCGGGAAGGGCAGCGCTGCGTAGAGCGCGCGGTCGCGTGAGCGCGTGGTCGCGAGATCCCAAGCGAACTCCGTCCCGTCCGCCTCGGCGACGTGGGTCGTCCCGTCGGAGAGCTCGACGGTGACGCGCGGCGCGTACTGCGCCCGGTCGGCCGCCACGGCGCGCACGCGGCGCGCGAGCGCCTCCACCTCCGGCGGCTCGTCGGAGCCGGCGGCGTCGCGGCCGCCGTAGGAAAGGCGGCGCCCGGTCGAGGCGTACCCGCGCTGGATCAGCGCCTTCGCCGCGAAGTAGGCGTTGTTCCACTCGTCGGTGGCGGGCCGCGGGAAGCGCGGCGAGGGGTAGTAGGTCTCCCACTCGTTCATCTCGACGCGGATCTCGCGGACCTCGCGGTGATCGATCTCATGCTCGCGCCCGAGCCGCGCGCAGAGGTCGATCACGGGCTGCACGAAGCCCGCGCCCGAGTAGATCTTCATCGTCGCCCCCAGGAGCTCCCAGCGATCGCCGAGCGAGGCGGCGATCTCAGGCACGTCGATGCGATCGGCACCGACGAAGCTGCCGGTGAGCTCGCCCTCCGAGCTGCCCGCGAAGGAGTAGAGGAAGCCGACCGCCCCCTCGATGCAGAGCGGTGCGCCCGTCACGCCCTCCTCCGCGAGCGCCGCGGCGGTCATGCCGGACTGCGCGGCGACCGGCTCCTGGAAGGTCATCTCGCGCGTGCCGGCGCGGCTCGTCTCGAGGTTGCCGAAGGCGTAGCTCACCGCGAGGGCGAGCGCGTGCTGGGTCTGCTCCGGCGTGAGGCCCCGGAGCCTGGCCGCCGCGACGGCGGGTCCGAAGACGCCGAAGAGCGCGGAGGAGCGGAAGCCGTGATTCTGCGTGGAGGGGACCAGATCGCGGGCGAGGCGGCAGTGGACCTCGTAGGCCGCCGCCAGCGCCGAGAGCAGGGAGGCGCCGTCGAGACCGCGCCCCTCCGCCTCGGCGAGAGCCGCCGGCACGATCGCGCAGCCGGGATGCGTGAGCATGCGGTAGGAGTCGTCCTGCCCGCGGGCGTGGATCAGCACCGAGTTGACGAAGGCGGCGTCCCGGCGCGGGGCGCGGTCCCCGCTCGCGAGCATCCGCGCGCCGCCGGAGGCGAGCGGCTCGGCGCCGCCCAGTGCGACGCGCCGCGCCAGCGAGACGTCGCTCTCGGCGTGGCTCGAGAGCCCGACCATCAGCGCGTGCAGGAGCAGCGCCTTCACCTTGTCAGCGACGGCGGCGGGGAGGTCGTCGGCACCGAGGCTGGAGG
>VYDC01000218.1 GCA_009843585.1 Chloroflexota bacterium
GTCCCCCGACGCGCCCCCGGCGGGCGCGCGGGTGGCGCCGTGGAGGGACCGAGCGGTGGTC
Source organism: Chloroflexota bacterium (assembly GCA_009843585.1). GTDB lineage: Bacteria > Chloroflexota > Dehalococcoidia > UBA2979 > UBA2979 > VYDC01. Next base: position 62 of record VYDC01000218.1, read on the forward strand.
CAGTCGACCGAGCGCATCCGTCCCGCCCGCATCGAGGACGAGATGCGGGACTCCTACCTCGACTACGCGATGTCGGTCATCGTCTCGCGCGCGCTCCCCGACGCCCGCGACGGGCTGAAGCCGGTGCAGCGGCGCATCCTCTTCGGGATGCAGGAGCTCGGCGTGGGTCCGAACTCGGCCTTCAAGAAGACCGCCCGCACCGTCGGCGAGGTGATGGGGAAGTTCCATCCCCACGGCGACAGCGCCATCTACGAGGCGCTGGTGCGGATGGCGCAGGACTTCTCGCTGCGCTACCCGCTCGTCACCGGCCAGGGCAACTTCGGCTCCGTCGACGGCGACCCGCCGGCGCAGATGCGCTACACCGAGGCGCGCCTGGCGCCGATCGCGCAGGAGCTGCTCGCCGATCTCGATCGCGACACCGTCGACTTCCAGGCGAACTTCGACGACAGCATCAACGAGCCGGTCGTGCTTCCCGCCCGCATCCCCAACCTGCTGCTGAACGGCGCGAGCGGCATCGCGGTGGGGATGGCGACCAACATCCCGCCCCACAACCTGCGCGAGATCTGCTCGGCCGTGGAGCTCGTGATCCGCGAGCCGGAGTGCAGCGTCGACGACCTGATGGAGGTCGTGCAGGGGCCGGACTTCCCGACGGCGGCCTCCATCTTCAACCGCGCGGAGATCCGCCAAGCCTTCGCGACCGGGCGCGGCCGCATCACGATGCAGGCGCGCGTCGACCTCGAGGAGTCGCGCGCCGGCCGCCACCAGATCGTCGTCACCGAGCTCCCCTACCAGGTCAACAAGGCCTCCCTCATCGAGCGCATCGCCGATCTCGTGCGCAGCAAGCGCGTCGAGGGGATCTCCGACATCCGCGACGAGTCCGACCGCCACGGGCTGCGCATCGTCGTGGAGCTGGCGCGGGGCGCGAGCTACCACGCCGTGCGCGCGCAGCTCTTCCGGCACACGGCGCTGCGCTCGACCTTCGCCGTGAACATGCTCGCCCTCGTCGACGGGCAGCCCCAGACGATCACGCTCAAGGAGGCGATCGAGTCCTACATCGGGCACCGGCGGGTGGTGATCCGCCGCCGCGCCGAGTTCGACCTCGAGAAGGCGCGGGAGCGCGCGCACATCCTCCAGGGCCTCCTCATCGCGCTCTCCGACCTCGACCGCGTGATCGCCATCATCCGGGGCTCCGACTCCGCCGAGGCGGCGCGGCGCGCGCTGCAGGAGGAGCCGTTCGGCGCCTCCGGCCGGCAGGGGGAGCTCGCGCTCGACGACGGTAGCGACGAAGCCCCCTCCTACCTCAGCGAGCGGCAGGCGCAGGCCGTGCTCGACATGCAGCTGCGCCGCCTGGCGCAGCTCGAGAGCCGTCGCATCCACGAGGAGCACGAGCAGCTGGTCGGGATCATCGGCGAGCTCGAGGCGCTGCTGGCCGACCCCGCCCTCATCGACGACTACATCGCGGGGGACGTCCGTGAGCTCGCCGAGGAATACGGCGACGAGCGGCGCACGCAGGTCTTCCCGCAGGCGGTCGAGGACATCGCCGACGAGGACCTGATCGCCCACCAGCAGATCGTCGTCACCATCTCCGAGCGCGGCTACATGAAGCGCGTCCCGCTCGACACCTACCGCTCGCAGGGCCGCGGCGGGCGCGGCGTCACCGGCATGACGACCCGCGAGTCCGACGCCGTCCGCCACCTTTGGGTCTGCGACACGCACGACTCGCTCCTGCTCTTCACCGCCTCGGGGCGCGTCTACTCGCTCAAGGGCTACGAGGTGCCGGAGGGTTCGCGCACGGCGCGCGGCATCCCGGTCGTGAACCTGGTCGAGATCGAGCCCGCCGACCGCGTCACGGCCGCGGTCGTGGTCACCGACTTCTCGCGCGACTCGCTCGTGCTCGCGACCGCCGCCGGCGACGTGAAGCGCACGCCGCTGGAGCAGTTCGCCTCGGTGCGCCGCGCGGGGCTGATCGCGATGCGCCTCGGGCGCGGCGACGAGCTCATCGGCGCCCGCGCCGCCTCCGATCGGGACGACGTGCTGCTCGTCGGCTCACACGGGCAGGCGATCCGCTTCACCGTCGGGACGCTGCGCGTCGCCTCGCGCGCCTCGGGCGGCGTCCGCGGGATGCGGCTGCCCCAGGACGCCTCCGTGATCGCGCTGGTCGTGGCATCGGACGGTGACGACCTGCTCGTCGTCTCCGAGCGCGGCGGCGGCAAGCGCACCCCCATCGAGGAGTACACGGCGCAGGGCCGCGGCGGCAGCGGCGTGGTGACCTTCCGCGTCAGCGATCGCTCCGGCCCGCTCCGCGTCGCCCGCGTCGTGCGCGACGAGCAGGAGCTGATGCTGGTCTCGCGCGAGGGGATCGTGCTGCGCACGCGGGCGGACCTCGTCAGCCAGCAGGGGCGACTGACGCAGGGGGTCTCGGTGATGGCGGTCGGCGAGGGGGACGCCGTCGCCTCGCTCGCCGTCATCGACTTCACCCGCCGGGCGGGCG
>VYDC01000201.1 GCA_009843585.1 Chloroflexota bacterium
GACGTCCATGTCGCGGCGGTAGACGGCGTACTCGTCGGGCGTGCAGTCGGGCGAGGCCTCCCAACTGAGCACGATGGCGGAACCGTCCTCGCTGAGTGCGCTGGTCAGGTTGACCGGGGGCACGCTGCAGGTCGCGTCGGCGCTGACGTCCTGCGTGCGCAGGGGCAGCACGGCCAGCAGCACGAGCAGGGCCGAGACCGGGCCGAGCAGGCGGAGGGCGCGCGCGCCGCCTCGGACGCCGCGCCCGGGCCCTCGAGCGGCGAGCCCCGGGGCGCGCCTGCGCGCGAGGGGCGGATCGTGCGTCCAGGGCTCGAGGTGCTTCATCCAGGGACGCACGGAGGGACCACTCTCAGGAGACGCGCCGGCGGGGGAGGCTCTCGCCCGCAGGGGTCGTTTCGCCGCCTTCGGCGGGCACGGCTAAGGCGTTCTGATGTCCACCGCGATCATCAGCACGGCCCGCCACGATAGACGACCAAACCCGCAAATATGTGAGGGATATATGAGATAACGCCCCCAGAGCGTGAAATATCTGTTAGTGTTCAGCGACGAAGCCCGACGACGGTCGATCACCGGGAGGAATCATGGTCGAGGAAGACTCGCCGCCAGCGTTCGAGACCCAGGCCCTGCGGGAACGCCTCTCCCGGCTGAGCGAGGCGAGCGCCCGCATCAACGAGAGCCTCGACTTCAACGTCGTCCTCCAGGAAACCATCGACAACGCGCGGCACCTGACAAATGCGCGTTACGGCGTAATCGCGACGACGGACGAAGCCGGCGGCCTGGGTGCGCTCCTCACCTCCGGCACGACGGACGAGCAGCACGACACGCTCGTCTCACTCCCGGGCGGGATGAGAATCTTCGATCACTTCGCCGAGCTCTCGGGACCCCTGCGTGTGGAGGACTACGGTGAGTACGCGGAGTCGGCCGGACTGGATAGCCAGCTGCCGATGACCGTGTTCTCGGGCCTCGCGGCGCCGATCCGGCATCGGGCCGAGCTCGAGGGGATCATCTGGCTGGGCCACGACCGGTCGGATCAGCGCTTCAGCGACGAGGACACCGAAACGCTGGTGATGTTCGCCTCGCAGGCGGCGCTGGTCATCGCCAACGCCCGGCGGCACCGGGACGTGCAGCGGGCGCGGGGCGACCTGGAGACCCTGGTGAACACGGCCCCGATCGGCGTCGTCGTCGTCGACGCGGCGACGGGAGCCCTGGTGTCGGTCAACCAGGAGGCCAGGAGGCTCGTCGACATCCTCAGTCCGGGTCAGCCGCCGGCGGAGCTCCTCACGTCCCTCGCCCTGCGGCGAGCGGACGGGCGCGAGGTGTCTCTGCGTGACTTCGCACTGGCGGAGGCGCTCCGGCCCGGCGAGACGGTGCGGGGCGAGGAGGTCACCCTCGCGCTGGGCGAGGACCGCTCGCTCACGGTCCTGCTCAACGCCACTCCCATCCGGACGGAGGGCGGGGAGCTGGAGAGGTACGTCGCCACCGTGCAGGACATGACGCCGCTGAAGGAGCTGGAGCGGCTCCGGGCAGAGTTCCTCGCCATGGTGAGCCACGAACTTCGCGCTCCCCTGACCTCCGTCAAGGGCTCGATCACCACCCTCCTGAACCCCTCGAGCCCCCTGAACCCGGGCGAGATCGTCCAGTTCCACCGGATCATCGATTCCCAGACCGACCAGATGCGGGAGCTGATAGCCGACCTGCTCGATGTGGCGCGCATCGACACCGGCACGCTCAGCGTCGCTCCGGAGCCGGCGGATCTCGCGACCCTGGTCGGCGAGGCCAGGGAGGCCTTCCGGAGCGGCGGCGGGGAGCACACGCTGCTCATCGAGCTCGAGCCCGAGCTTCCCCTGGTGATGGCCGACAGGCTGCGGATGGTTCAGGTGCTGAACAATCTGCTCTTCAACGCGGCCAGGCACTCGCAGGAGACATCTCCCATCCGGGTGTCCGTCGAGCGGGGGGAGCTTCAGGTCACGGTGACCGTGGCCGACGAGGGCAGCGGCCTGCCGGCCGAACGGATGTCGAACCTGTTCCGGAAGTTCTCGGGCATCACCGCCGAGGACAGGGAGCGCGACTTCGCGCGGACGGGCCTGGGCCTCGCCATCTGCAAGGGCATCGTCGAGGCCCACGGCGGCCGCATCTGGGCGGACAGCGACGGGCCGGGGACCGGCGCCCGCTTCTCCTTCACCATCCCCACGGTGGAGAGCGTCGCGGCGCCCCCGCCGGCACAGGCTGCCCGGCCATCCACCCACTCCGTGCGAGCGGAGCAGCAGGAGCGCATGCGGGTGCTCGCCGTGGACGACGATCCCGAGGCGCTCCGCTACATCCGCTCCGCGCTGACCGCGTCGGGCTACGAGCCGATCGTGACGACCGAGCCCCAGGCTGTCCTCGCCCTGATGAGGGACGAACGGCCGCACCTGGCGCTGCTCGACCTGCGCCTCCCCGGGACCGACGGCATCGAGCTGATGGCCGAGATCACGGCGATGGCGGACGTGCCCGTCATCTTCATCTCCGCCTACGGACAGGACGAG
>VYDC01000102.1 GCA_009843585.1 Chloroflexota bacterium
GCGCGGTGGTCGTCACGGTGGTCAGATCGGTGGTCGTCTCGATGGTCGACGCGGTGGCGGGCGCCGGCCGCGGGGTGGACGCGGAGGGCGGCTGGGGGGGTTCGGCGGATCACGCGGCCAGCGCGGCACCCAGGACGACCGCTCCGACCGCCCGCAGCACCGCCGCACCGGCACGCCGGCGCGCCGCGCGGCGCCGCACCCGCAGCCGCCGCCGAGGCGCGGTGAGGCGAGGCACCCGCCCCCGCACACGCGACCGGGGGGGTCGGCACGCGGCGGGCGGCCGGAGATCGCCGGGCGCGGGCGAGAGCATCGTCGGGATGCGGTACGGGGCGCTTCGGACCGGTGTCAAGTCAGGGAGGCGATCTCGTCGCCCCACCTACCAGAACGGCAGTGTCGGCAGATCGGCGGGCGCCGCGGGCAGCCGTATCTCGATCCCGGCCACGTCGTCCCCCGCGACATCGATGGGGAGCACCTCCTCGCGGCTGCTCGTGAATCCTCCGCTGCCGGCCCAGCCGATTCGCCGGTGCGCGTCGCCGAAGCCCCGGTGCTCGATGATCTCGAGCATGTACCGGCCGTCCGGGACCACGGCCCGCGCCACACCGCCTCGCTCCACGAAGCCGTCGATGCGCCTCCGGGTGACCTGATACGGGTACGGGATGACCTTCACCTGCACCCCCGTCCACGTATGGGGATCGTACGCGGCGACGGGTTCCCCCGCCGGTCCCGTCACGACGCTCCGGATCACGCGGTATCCCGGAAGCCCCTCGTTGCAGGGTGGTCGAGCGGCCCGCTGGAGCAGCTCCGGCAGCACCCGGATCACCACCTCGAGGACCTCGTCGTCGTGGGTCTCGTACCGGGTCGGCGGGCCGCAGCTGTTGGCGTACCCGGTCGTGGCGCTGTAGGGCAGGTCCGCGGCGCTCCCCCTCGCGAGGAAGAGCGTGTAGGTTCCGCGGGGGGCTACCAGCTCGAAGGCCCCGTCCGCCGCCGACGTGGTATAGAGCGGCCGGGTGTTGGGCCCATCCGGGTAGGCGACGACGGTCGCTCCTGCGAGCGGCGCGCCCGCAGGGTCGACGACGGCGCCCCGGATCTCCGTGACCGCCACCGCGGCCCGGTATGCCTCGAACGACTCCAGAAAGTCGCCCGCGGAGATTCCGAAGGCCTCGACGAAGGCGTCGTTCCACTGCTCTCCCGCACCCACGAGGCGCCAGTACCGGGCATGCGAGTCGCGATCGCCCGAGTGCCTCACCAGCCAGTCGACCGCGAGGGCGGCGACCCCGTGGTCACCGCCGCGATAGTCGGCCGCCAGCTCGGCGAAGTCTCTCTCGTCCCCGAGGGAGGCCGCCCTCCACTCCTCGTGCACGTCGACCCGGTACTTGTCCCGGATGTAGAGCCCCGACGCGTACTCGGCCGTCCCCTCGGAGAGCCACGCCGGAACGGCGAGTCCGACGCCGGGTGCCGGTGCGACCGTGCCGTGCTGGAAGAGGTGGTAGTACTCGTGTGAGAGGAGCCTGTCGACGAACTCGCCATCGTAGCGGTCCAGGACGATGCCGACCGGTCCCTCCGCGGTCATCGTCACCGTGCCGGCCAGGTAGTCCCGGACGAACCGCGGCGGGCGCCCCGTCACCTGCTCGTATACCGCATCGGCCGACTCGGCGTCCGGCGCGAAGTAGAGCCGGAAGTCGGGGATCTCGAGCCCGTGGCCGAGCCGGAAGAAGACCGCGACATCCTCGACCGCCGCGCGGAGCGCGGCCTGCCTCCCCTCCGTCACCTCACCCGCGAAGGCGATCGTCTGCGCATCCGTGAGCTGCGGAGCGGGCTCCGCGACCGACGGGCTCGCGCAGTCCTCGATGCCGAGTTCGGCGAGGGCCGGGGCCACGACGGGCTCGCCCGGCGGCCAGAAGCAGCGCGCGATCGGGTTCACCCTCAGGTTGACGATGTCCAGCTCCGCCAGCGCGCCGAGCCCCGACGGGATGGGCCCCGTGAGCCGGTTGCGGGTGAGCGAGAGGGTCTCCAACTTCGAGAGGCGGCCGAGCTCCGCGGGTATGGGGCCCGTCAGCTCGTTCCGCGAGAGGATGAGGACCTGCAGCTCCCCGAGCTGGCCGAGCTCGGGCGGGATGGCCCCCGTCAGCTGGTTCCGGTCGGCGATGAGAGCTCCCAGGCTCGTCATCGCCCCGAGCTCCCGGGGAATGCTCCCGGTCAGCTCGTTCGTGCCGAGCCAGAGCGACTCGAGGCGCGTCATCTCGCCCAGCTCCGGGGGGATCGGACCGGTCAGGCGGTTCGCATCGAGGTGAAGGATGCGCAGCCCGGTCAACCCGGAGATCCCCGGCGGGATGTTCCCGGTGAGACCACGGCGGTCCAGGAGGACGTTCACGACGCGGTCGTCGCGCACGTCGATCCCCTCCCAGACGAACATCGTCCGCTCCCCGCTCCAGTCGAGCTCCGCCCGGCCGGCGAGCTCGTCCTTGATGGCAAGCAGGACCTTGCAATCGGCCACGAGGTCGGGCTTGGTCTCCGGAC
>VYDC01000028.1 GCA_009843585.1 Chloroflexota bacterium
ATCCTCGCACGACCGCGCCGGGCGGCGCGAGGGGGCCGCGGGGGCGTGCTATCGTGCGGGCCGCCGGGCGCGTACCGCCCGCATGCGGGAAGGGATCCCAGGTGCACAGGCGCGCCATCTCCATCGCCGACAGCGCGATCCAGACCAAGCCGGAGCTCGCGCGCCGCGCGGAGGCGGCCGGCTTCGACGTCATCTGGAACTCCGGCGAGAGCATCCCGGTCTTCGCCTCGATGCTCGAGCGCACGAGCAGCGCCCGCATCGGCAGCGGCGTGATCCGGGCCTTCCAGTTCGATCCGCGCAACCTGGCGCAGCATGCGGCCGACCTGCAGCGCATCTACGACCGTCGCTTCATCCTCGGGCTCGGCGGCGGCACCAAGTACATGAACATCAACTCCCTCGGCCGGGACTTCCCGAACCCGGCGAGCCACATCCGCGAGCTGATCCGCTTCCTGCGCCACGCCTGGAGCGTGCCCGGCGACGAGCGGCTCAGCTTCAACGGGAGGTTCGTCCGGGTGGAGGGGCAGGGGCTCCGCCACCGGGGCAGCGATCCCGCCGAGGACGTCTCGGCGCCGATCTACCTCGCGGCCGTCAACGAGGGGATGCTCCGGCTCGCCGGCGATCTCTGCGACGGACTCTGCGGCCACCCGATCGCCTCCGTGCGCTTCATCGAGGAGCATGTCTGGCCGCACGTCGACGAGGGGCTGAGACGATCGGGGCGCCGGCGGGCGGACTTCGACCACCAGAGCTGGCTCACCTTCGCGATCTCGCGCGACCGCCGGCAGGCTTTGCGCGAGCTCAAGGTCCACGTCGCCCGCTTCATGGCGACGCGCAGCTACAGCGTGGTGCTGGACTCGCAGGGGTACGGGGACGTCCGGGAGCGAATCCGGGACGCGTTCGTGAACCACCCCGACGATCCCGATGCGCTCGCCGCCGCGATTCCCGACGAGGTGGCGGCCGAGCACGGTCTCTACGGCACGCCGGACGACGTGGCGGAGCAGGCACAGAGGTACGAGGGCGTGATCGACACTCTCTGCTTCTACTCGGCGAGCAACACCATGGACAGCGAGCGCGTGCTCGAGAACCTGGAGTTCGCGATCGAGGCGCTCGGCCCGCGGTCCGCCTAGCGCGGGCCCTCCGCGCCCGGCGGCCCGGCCGCGCCCGCCGGCTCCGGCGCCGCCCGGAACTCGCCCCTGAGCACCGGCCAGGCGACGCCGACGAGCGCGAGCGCCGCCAGACCCTCCGCCGCCGAGATCGTCGTCGCGAGCGGCGCGCCGAGCACGTCCGCCATCGCGCCGATGTGCAGTGCGCCCAGCGGATTGGATCCGATGGAGAGCGAGAGTGCGCCGAGCGCCCGCCCGCGCATCTCCGGCGCCGCCGAGGCGACGACCAGCGTCGTCTGCATCGTCGCGAAGCTCGTCATCCCGAAGCCGGCGAGCCAGAGCAGGCCGAGCGAGACCAGGTAGACCTGCGAGCGAGAGAAGAGGAGCACGCAGACCAGGAACAGCATCGAGCCGAAGTAGTAGATCCGCGCGTATGAGCCCTCCGGCGCCCGCGCGGCGATGAGCGCCGATCCCAGCACCGCGCCCAGCCCCTCGGCCGAGGTCAGCAGGCCGATGCGCACGGCGTCGATCTCGAGCGTCTCGCGGCCGATTACCGGCACCATGGTCATGTAGGGGAAGGCGAGCAGGTTCATCACGAAGCTCACCGCGAAGACCCCCATCAGCAGCTGGCTCGCGCGGAGGTAGCGGGCGGCGTCGGCGACGTCGCGGAGCGGCGAGGAGCGGGGTCTCCCGCTCGTCGGTGGCCGGTAGCGCAGCGAGGCGACGACGGCCGCCGCGCCAAGGAACGCCGCCGCCTCCAGGAAGAAGGCCGCCTGGGCGCCGATCCCCTCGAGTAGCACGCCGCCGAGGACCGGGCCGAGCATGCGCGTGAAGGCGCTGGTCCCGATGTCGAGCGCGATGGCGCGCCCGATGAGTGCGGGCTCCACGACGTCGCCGATCATCGCGCGCCGCACCGGGAACTCGCTCGACCAGAAGATGCCGGCGACGAAGCCCCCGACGAGGAGGTGCCAGTACTCGATGCGCTCCGTGAGGACGAGGGCGCCGAGCCCCGTCGCGACGGCCGCGAGCGCGAGGAAGCCGGCGACGAGCATCGTCTGGCGGGAGATGCGATCGGCGATCGTCCCGATCACGATCCCGAAGAGGACGCGCGGGATCATCCGCACGAAGAAGTAGAGCGCGACGCTCCCTGGCGAGCCGGTGAGGTCATAGATGAAGACGCCGAGGACGAGCAGGTCGAGCCAGCGCATCGCCGACGTGAGGGCGCCGGCGAGCCAGAGCCGACGGAAGGTGGCGTTGGAGAGCACGTCGCCGAGCGAACGGGCCGCGGAGCCGGAGGCGCCGGGACGGCGCGCCTCGCCCGGGTCGGTTCGCTGCGCCATCTCCTGCGGACCTCCGGGCGGCTCTCGGAACGCGCGCTCGGCGGGGAGATGCGCCCCGCCGACGCTAGCGTACGA
>VYDC01000045.1 GCA_009843585.1 Chloroflexota bacterium
GGCGTGCAGTGTATCACCAGCGAGGCCTCCGACAGCGCCGCGCGGAGATCGCCGGATGAGGCGTCGAGCGGGCAGACGGAGAGCGGGAGCGACCCGCCGGCGAGCGGCCGCAGCCCCTCCCCGCGCCCGGGCGTGCGGTTCGCGACCGTGACCCCGCGGGCGCCGAGGCGCGCGAGGGCGACCACCGCCGCGCGCGCCGCGCCGCCGGCCCCGAGCAGGACGGCGCGCTCCCCGGAGACATCGATGCCGGCCTCCTCCCAGGCGCCGAGCAGCCCCGCCACGTCGGTGTTCGAGGCCTCGAGGAGCCCCCCCGCGTTGACGACGGTGTTGACGGCGCCGACGCGCTCGGCCGCCCCGTCCGGGCGGTCGACCAGGGAGAGCATCTCGACCTTGTGCGGCACCGTGACGTTGGAGCCGAGCACGTCGCCCCCGCGCAGCCGCTCCACCGCCGGGCGCAGGTCGGCCGGGAGCACGTCCCACGCCTCGTAGCGGACGTCGAGGCCCGATGCGTCGAACGCCGCCTGCTGGAAGGCGGGGGAGAGGGAGTGCGCCACCGGGTGGCCGAGGAGCGCGACCAGCCTGCTCACGCCGCCCTACTCGCACGCCGCGCGGTAGCGCTCGACGTTCGCGACGTGCTCGTCGAGCGTCTCGGAGAAGATATTGCTCACGCCGTCGCAGGAGGGGCTCGCCACGAAGTAGAAGAGATCCGTCTCGGGCGCGTCGGCCACGGCGCGGATCGCCGCGGCGCCGGGCTGCGCGATCGGCCCCGGCGGGAGGCCCTGGACGCGGTACGTGTTGTAGGGCGACTCGACGGCGAGATCGTCGAGGGTGAGCGCCTCCTTCCACCAGCCGTGGCGCTCGACGCTCTGAGGGGTCGCGACGGCGTACTGCACGGTCGGGTCGGCCTGCAGGGGGACCCCCGACTCCAGGCGGTTCAGGAAGACCGAGGCGATGAGGGGGTACTCCTCCTCGACGGCGCCCTCGCGCTCGACGATGGAGGCGAGCGTGAGCAGCTCGTGGAGCTCGAGCCCGCGCTCTGAGGCCTGCCGCCTGAGCTCCGGCGTGACGACGCGCGCGAGCGCGTCGAGCATCGCCTCAACCAGGGACTCCGCGCTCTCCGCGTCCTCGAGAGCGTAGCTCCGCGCCGCCAGGTAGCCCTGGAGCGTCGCGCCCTCGGGGCGCCCGGCGAGGAGCGGATGGCTGCGCGGGCCCTCGTGCGCGGCGTCCCACCCCGAGGCGGGGACGAGCGGCCCCTCGGCACAGCCCGGCGGCGCCTCCCTCTCCCCGAGCACGAGCTCGCGCAGCTCCTCCAGCCGCAGTCCCGCCGGCACGCAGATCACGAGCTCCCGGGGAACGCCCGAGCGGAGCCGCCGGATCAGCTCCCCCGGCGGCGTCGGGCGCGGCAGCGTGTAGAGCCCGGCCTGCAGCTCCGGCGCGGCGCGCTGGTAGTCGAGCAGCAGCAGGAACGCCTGCTCGTCGGAGAGCACGCCCGCCTCCGCCGCTATGCGGGCGATGCCCGAGGCGCCGGCGCCCTGCGGCACGTCGAGCTCGCTCTCGCCTAAGGCGACGCTCACCGCGACCGCGGCCGTGCCCGAGCGCTCCTCGAGCGCGGAGGCGGCCTCCCCCGGCGCCCTCTCGACGAGCGCGCGGGCGCCGGCGAGGACCAGCGCCGCGTAGACGAGGAGCGCCCCGAGCACGAGCGCGAGCGGATCACGGGGTCGCATCGTCGTCCCGGGAGCCGCCTCCGGCCGGCGCGGCGCGCCGCGCGTCCAGGAAGCGCTGCAGGATCATCGCCGCCGCGAGATCGTCGGCGGGGCGGCCCCTCAGCGAGCTGCGGCCTCCCCAGCGGCGCGCCTCCTCCTCCGCCGCCCAGGTCGTGAGCCGCTCGTCGGAGTACTCGACCGGGAGGCCGAGCGAGGCGAGCCTCTGGCCCAGGCGCCGCGCGGCCCGGGCCGCCTCCCCCTCCGAGCCGCCGAGCGTCAGCGGCAGCCCGACGACGATGCCGCCGGCCCGCTCGCGCGCGGCGGTGGCGCGCACGGCCGGGAATGCGGCGGAGGCCGGGACCACCTCGAGCGGCACGGCGAGACGCTCGTCGTCGTCGCAGATGGCGAGGCCGACCCGCTCACCGCCGGGGTCGACCCCGATCCAGCGCATCAGCGTCCCCGCGCCCCGCCGCCGGCCGCCGACGAGGCGTGGGCGACGTCGGGAGCGAGGGTCCCGCGGCCGGCGGGGCTGCGGCCCTCGTCGCCGGAGGCGTCCCCCTCCGGCTCCCCCTCACCCTCCTCCTCCGGCTGCTCGAGCGTCCCGGCGAAGTCGATGGCGATGCGCCCGGCGCTGCGCGGCGTCCACCGCCAGGGCACCCACTCCGGCTCGAGCGTCACGCGGGGCTCCTCCTCGAGCGAGAGGAGCTCGACCAGCCTCGCGGCGGCCGCTCCCGGCTCGAGGCCGGTGAGCTCTGAGCGCAGCAGATCGAGATCGGGGAGCGCGTGCACCCGCCCCTCCGCCTTGAGC
>VYDC01000005.1 GCA_009843585.1 Chloroflexota bacterium
GCCCGCCGCGCTCGCTCGGCCTCCGCCGGATCGTCGGTCACGAGCAGCTGCGCGCACGCCGTGCGGCGGATGCTCGCCGGGTCGCGTCCCTCGCGCTCGCAGTGGCGGTCCAGCACCTCGCTCTTGGCGGCGATCTGCTCGGGGAGGCCCCAGACGTTCCACTCGTCCGCGTAGCGGGCCGCGATACGCAGGGTGACCCGCTCGCCCCCGCCGCCGATCAGGAGCGGCGGTCCCGGACGCTGCACCGGCTTCGGAGCGAGCGGCGCGTCGGAGAGGCGGTAGTGGCGCCCAGCGAAGCCCGAGCGCTCCTCGGCGAAGAGGGCGCGGATGACGCGGACGGCCTCCTCCAGTCGGGCGAGCCGCTCGGGCACCGCCGGCAGCTCGATCCCGTAGGCGTCGTGCTCGTCGCGCTGCCAGCCGGCGCCGAGACCCAGCACGAGCCGCCCGCCCGAGATGTCGTCGACGGTGGCGGCCATCTTTGCGAGCACGGCGGGGTGGCGGTACGTGTTGCCGGTCACCATCGTGCCGAGGCGGATCCGCGGCACGCGCGCGGCGAGGGCCGCGAGGGCCGTCCACGCCTCGCTGACGGGGGCGTCCGCCGGAGCGCCCACCGGCATGAAGTGGTCCATGATCCAGGCGCCGTCCCAGCCGGTCGCCTCGACGTGCTCCCACTGGGGGAGGAGCGTGCCCCAGGGCGCCGGCGCCGGCCACGCGCTGAAGCGCATCGCTCCCCCTCTCCGTCCGGTGCTCGCTGCGGGGGAGACTATACCCGCGGCGGAGCGATGCGGCCGCCCTGCCGCCCGTGCCCGCTCACGTCGTATCCTCCGTGCGATGGGCGAATCGGTCGCGCGCCGCATCGTCGTCTTCGCCGACCCGGAGGGTGGGCCGCCGCCGGATGCGGAGACGCTCGCTCCCCTCGCTGACTTCGGCGCGGTCGAGGTCTACCACGAGCCGCCGGCGACCCCCGACGCCCGCCTCGAGGCCGCCCGCGGAGCGCAGGTGATCATCAACGCGGCTCCGCTCGCGTGGGGCTACCGGATGCTCTCACAGCTCCCGGAGCTGGAGATGCTCTCGCTGAGCTCGGTCGGCACCGACATGGTGAATCTCGGCGCGGCGCGGGACCTGGGCGTGACGGTGGCGCACCAGGGCGGCAACACCGCGCCGATCGTCGCCGAGCACGAGTTCGCGCTGCTGCTCGCGGCGGCGAAGCGTCTCGGCGTCCACACCGCGGAGATCCGGGCGGGTCGCTGGACGAGGCACGAGACCGTCTACCTCGGGGGAAAGCGCCTCGGCGTGATCGGGACCGGCAACACCGGCTCGCGCATGGCGGAGCTCGCGCGCGCCATCGGGATGGAGGTCGTGGCCTGGAGCTTCCACCCGAGCGAGGAGAAGGCGCGTGCGCTCGGCCTGCGCTACATCGAGCTCGACGAGCTCCTCGCGACCTCCGACGCGGTCTCGCTCCACGTCGCCTCCTCCGACGAGACGCGGGGGATGATCGGGCGCGAGCAGCTGGCGCGCATGAAGCGCGGCGCGATCCTCGTCAACGGCTCGCGGGGCGACGTCGTCGACACCGACGCGCTCGTGGGCGCCCTTCGGTCGGGGCACCTGGGCGCCGCCGCCCTCGACGTCTTCGACCCGGAGCCGCTCCCGGCCGACCACCCCCTGCGGGCGCTGGAGCAGGTGGTGCTCTCGCCGCACATCGCCGACAACAACGCGGAGGGCCACGCCTTCATGCTCGGGGACGCCGTCGCGAATGCCGTCGCGTTTCTCCAAGGGCGCCCGCAGAACGTCGTGACGTAGCGGCCGGACCGTCGGCGCGACGGACCTACGCGTGCGCCGCGATGAAGGCGAGCACCCGATCCCAGGCGTCTGCCGACGCCTCGGCGTGCTCGTCGTAACTCCGGTCGAAGAAGGAGTGCGGCGCCCCCTCGTAGATGCGGAGCTCGTGCTCGACGCGGGCGGCGCTGAGCGCCTCCTCGAAGCGGCTGACCTCCCCGGCGGGGATACCGGGATCGTCGCCTCCCATCAGTGCCAGGATCGGGCACTCGAACTCGCCGACGCGGTCGATGACCGGGGGCGACCCGTCGCGCCCGGCGCGCGTGGGATGCCCGTAGAAGCCGATGGCGCCGGCGAGCCCGTGTCCCGCGGCCGCCTGCAGCCAGGAGTTGCTGCCGCCGAAGCAGAATCCGAGGGTGAAGACGCGTCGCCGCTCCGAGCCGGCTCCGGACCGCAGCTCCCGCACCGCCGCCGCGACGTCCTGCGTCAGGGAGCCGAGCCTGGTCTGCGCGACGTGCTCGGCGAAGGGGAACTCGTCCCCGCGCTTCCCGACGCCGGCCGTACGGCCGAAGTAATCGATGGCGATGGCGTCGTAGCCGCGCTCGGCGAGCCGGAGCGCGAGCTCCTCGTAGAAGCGGAAGAGACCACGCACGTCCGGCATCACCACCACAGCCGGCCCCCGCGGCTCGCCGGATCGCGCGGCGTAGGCGGCGAACGGCGTGCCGTC
>VYDC01000197.1:0-14078 GCA_009843585.1 Chloroflexota bacterium
CACGGCGATGGCGGACGTGCCCGTCATCTTCATCTCCGCCTACGGACAGGACGAGCTCATCGCCAGGGCCTTCGAGGAGGGAGCCGATGACTACGTCGTGAAGCCCTTCTCGGCCACGGAGCTCGGCGCGAGGATCAAGGCGGCCCTTCGGCGGCGGGCGGTGTCCGAGCCTGCGGAGCCGTACGTGTTGGGCGATCTCGTCATCGACTTCGGCGAACGGCGGGTGGTCCTCGCCGGTCAACCGGTCCCCCTGACTCCCATCGAGCACCGGACGCTCGTCGAGCTCTCGGCGAACGCGGGCCGCGTGGTGACCCATGAACAACTGCTGCGGCGGGTGTGGGGCCTGGAGGCTGGCGACGATGTCCGGCCCATGCGCACGGCCATCAACAGCATTCGCCGCAAGCTCGGCGACGATGCCGCGCGTCCCACCTATATCTTCACGGAGGCCCGCGTCGGCTACCGCATGGCGAGACCTGAGCCTCCGGAGAGAGGTGACGATGTGGCGCGCGGGACGTCGTAGTGCCCGCTCTGCTACCTCGCCTGCACGCGGCGTAACGGGGAGCACGCGGAGGACTCGGCCCGCGCGGAGACTGGGCCCGCCAGCCAACGCCCGCCCGACCCGCTGACGCGATCCTCCGCGAGGCTCGTATGTGCCGCGTCTCGCGCATGGCGCCATCCGGCACGGAGGTCCGGGCCTACGGCGAGGGCTCCGCCGATCTATCGGCGCCTGCGCGGGACGCGCCTGACAGGCTCCGACGCGAGCGTGTTTCCCTCGGGACTCGCGAGCTGGCGCTCCAGCGCGGTGAACGCCTCGATGAGGTCGGGGGACTCGAAGGCGCGGTTTCGGCGGCCCACCGTCACCTGTCTGAGGATGCCGGCTCCCACGAGCCGGTCGATCGCCTGGCTCGTCGCCTGGAACGACCGGCCAATCAGGTCCCCCGCCGTGGTGGCCGTCAGCCGCGGCGCGCCGGGCAGTGCGTGGAGGAGCAGGTCGGCCGCCGACCCTCGGCGCACGGACCCGAGCCGCTCGCGCCAGGAGTCCTGCAGCGCTCGCACCTGCTCCTCGAAGCGCCCGGCGTCCTCGGCGGCGCGCCGGCATGCGCTCGCGAAGAGCGCGATCCAGCGGTTGACACCGGCATGGGCTTGCCCGGATTCGGGCGAGCCCTCGTAGCGCGTCCCGGTGAGTCCGGCGATGTAGTCGCGCGGCCACGTGGCGAGGATCAGCGAGACCGCCGGCAGGATGCGCGGCGCGAGCCCGCGCCGTCTCAGCACCAGATGGATGAGCGCGCGCCCGGTGCGCCCGTTTCCGTCGACGAACGGGTGGATCGTCTCGAACTGTGAGTGGGCGATGGCGGCCTGCGCGACCGCGGGCAGGGAGTCGTCGTTGCAGAACTCGGCGAGGTCGGACAGCAGCTCGCCGACCAGTTCGTGAGGCGGTGGCACGAAGACCGCTGCACACGGGTTGTAGTCGCTGCCGCCGATCCAGTTCTGGACCGTCCGGACGCGGCCGCCGTGCTCCGCGAGGCGCGTCCCGGCGAGCAAGCGGCGGTGCGCCTCGAGGATGATCCTCACGCTGATCGCTCCGCCGGGCGGCACCGCCTCTACGGCCCACGCCATCGCCTCGATGTTCCCGAGCGCCTCCACAGCGGTGACGTCGCGCGGCTCCTCGCCGAGCTGCCGAGCCGCCTGGGCGCGGAGGAGCCGCCGGCCGCCGACCTCCAGGCCCTCGATCCGCGAGGAGGCGACCGCCTCCGCGCGGAGCAGCAGCCGGGCAAGCGCCTCGGTGTCGGCGAGCGCACCCGCCGCCGCGTCGAGGCGGACGAGCGCCGCCTCGGCGTCCGCGACGTCGGCCGCAACATCCCCGTCCAGCACGAACCCCCGGCCGGCGAGTCGGTCGGGGACGTAGACTGCGTAGTCACAGGGGCGGCGATCGCGACGTGTCAGGCCGGCTGCATCGCCCGCCCAGCGCCGCGCTTCCAACCGGGCCATCTCGACCTCCATATTCAAGGATAGACTACAAGCTTGAATACAACTTGTTGCTATTCAACGTTCCGAGGGCGAGTTGGTTCAGGAGACCGCTGAGGCGGCTTGGGGTGAACGCCGCGGGCGGTTCGTAGAATGCGCTTCGGCTGCGCCACCGCAGGGATCGACTCCGAGGCGACGCGTCGAGCCGCCTCGCGGGGCGCGGCGCGGACCGGCGACGCGGACATCGAGATGGCCGGGGCACGGGCCCACTGAGCAGGGGATGGGCGGACATGCGGGAGCTTGCGGGACGGATCACGGCGTCGAGGCCGTTCGAGTACTTCATCATCGCGCTCATCCTCGCCAACGGGGTGGTGCTGGGACTCGAGACGGTGGAGGGGATCGGGGACGCGTTCCTCACCTGGTTCGGCGTCGCGCACACGGTGACGCTGGCCATCTTCATCGTGGAGGCGGCGCTCAAGATGCTGGCGCTGGCGCCGCGGGCGCACCGCTACTTCGAGGACGGCTGGAACATCTTCGACTTCTCGATCATCGTCCTGTCGCTGGTCCCGGCGGTGGGGCCCTTCGCGGTGGTGGCGCGCATGGCGCGCCTGATGCGGGTGCTGCGGCTGATCTCCGCCATGCCGGAACTGCGCCTCATCGTGAGCACGCTCGTGCGGTCCGTCCCGGGCATGCTCCACATCGTGGTGGTGATGAGCCTCCTGACGTACATCTACGCGATCCTCGGCTTCCACCTCTTCCACGAGCACGACCCGGAGCACTGGAGCAACCTCGGCGTCTCGCTACTGTCGCTGTTCCGGGTCGTCACGCTCGAGGACTGGACGGACATCATGTACGTGGCGATGGACCTGCACACGCTCGCCTGGGCGTACTTCCTCAGCTTCGTCGTGCTCGGGTCGTTCGTCACCATCAACCTCTTCATCGCGGTCGTCATCAACAACCTGGACGAGGCGAAGCAGGAACGCCTGCGACAGCTCGAGACGGCGGCGACCGCTGACGAGGTCATCGCCGAGCTCAGGGCCGCGCGCGAGTCGCTCAACCGGCTGGAGCGACGGCTCGTGGAGGTGCAGGGCGAGGGCGGCCGTTGACCCGTCCGCTCACGTGCCCGGCGCCGTTCGCGCCTCTGCGGAGGCGGCGACGAGGCGGTCGAGGGCCTCGCGGAGCGCCCCGTGCCGCGCGATCAGCGCGTAGCGAAGAGCCCGGGAACCCGTGTATAGGCGCGCGGCGAATTGGTCACCCCGGCCTCCGTCTCGCAGCGCCTCCTGCGCGCATGCGAAGCTTACGTTCCTTGGTCCGTCAGGAAAGGATATTGAATATCGCTTCGCCCGACGGCGATTCGAGAGAGCCTCTGGGTACGTGCCGGCGTCGACGTGCCACGCCGCCTCGGGTACCGATCGGCGGCGACCACCACGGGCACCCTACGGTGACTTGCTGCGCGGCCGGCAGCTGCACGCGACCCCACGCGCCTTTTCGCCATTGGTCCAGACTTGGCCCGTCGGGAGACCCACCGCGAGACCGGCCCGAGTCGTGACCCAATGCCAGTAGTTGCCAGGACGTCGCCGGCCTGTGTTCCTGCCCCTACAGGAAGACCGGCTTCGAGCGAGGACGTTAGGTAGTGGAGGGAGACCGCTCCGCTCAGGCAGGCTCGGATGTCGGGGGCCGGTGGGGGGCGCCCGCCGGTCTGATCGCCGTCGTGGCGATCGGACTCCTGGCGCTGCCTGGCATTGGCGTTCGCTACCTCCTCCACGGTGGCTTCGATGTCTTCCAGTGCCTGCTCACCCTGTTTTTCTCGATCAATCTCGTGATCTGCTACTGGGAGATGTGCCTGTTCTTCCGAAGGGACTACGTCGAGGAGCGTGCGGGATTCTGGCGCAAACGGTGGGACGACACTGGCAAGACCCCCGCCATGGAGTTCCTCACGAGCAGCGTGCCGCTCAACAGGGTCCTCTCGCCGACGGTCTGGGCGGACGTCTGGGCGACGTACTCGATCTTCGATTCGGCGTATGCCGATCGCAACACGTACGGCTTCAACATCGACATCGCGAACGGGTTCGCGACGCCAGCACCGACCCTGATTCTCTATGTGACCTATGCGGGCGGGTTTCTGCCGGCCGTCGGCGCCGGCATTCTCGGGGCGATCTTCGTCTGGCAGTGGGCGTACGCGTCCTCGCTCTACGTGGTGAGCTTCTTCGTGGGCCGGAAGCAAAGCCGCATCACGACGCGAGAGTTCTACATCTACATCTTCAGCCTGAACGCCATCTGGGTGTTGGTCCCGATGGTGGGGCTGTACGTCTCTGTCCGCCTGATCCTGGATGGCGACTACAGCGCGCTTGGGATTTGAGTGCGGGTTCCCGTCGGCGACGGCCTCCTCGCATCACATGGCTGTTTCTGGGTGTCGGTCGCGAGAGGCGGCCGGGCGCGGCTCGGTGCTGTCTACCGTCAAGTTTGGTCGGGAATGGTGGACCTGGGGGGACTCGAACCCCCGACTTCCACACTGCCAGTCGGCCAAGCCCGATCCCGTCACGTCCCGTCTACTCCCTCGAGGGGCAGTTTCGTACCTGTACATCGCGGGATTCTGGAGTTCTGATCCCGTCTCGTCCCGTCGGAACCCACCCCGTACCACCCAACATGGCCCCAACATGGCCCCCGCGCGGCGCCGCGACGGGTCGGAACTCCCCTAAGCGAGGCGGGTGCTCGGCGTCTCCGATCGCGTGTCGGCGTTCGGGTGGTTGGTGGGGCTGTAGGGCTCGGACGTGAGGCTTGGAAACTCACGCGCCACGGCTCTGCCCCACGCGCAGCACATGCTGGCGCATCGTCATTGTCGTGGCGCCGTTCGAGTCGGACGCGACGGCATCGAGTCCACACGCCAGTGCGGTGAGTTCGGGGACGCTGGTCAAGCTGAGGGCGGCCGCATCGTCGCGCCACGCGTCGAGGGGTGCTTCCCGGCTGCTGCGACACTACTGGAGCGTTTGCCGCTGCCTTGAGAGCCAGCGCGTGAGATCAGCCAGCGACGCGAAGCCATCTCGCTCTCCTTGCTGCACGGTCCACCACCGGGCGGCTCCGCCCTCGCCTTCGGACGTTACCCCGCAGTGGATGAGCTCTGCGTCGCCCTCGCTGTCCTGGTCGCGGCTCACGTCGAAGCCCGACCGGACCAGCGCCTCGCGCAGCCAATGGTGCTCCAGAGAGTCGCCCACCACCAGGGCTCGGCGGCCCGTGTGACGGTTCGGCGTGAAGTGGCCGGTGGCGCGGTCGAACACCACCTCATCGCTCGAGAACGCGTGCTCGAGCAGCCCGTTCAGCACCAGGTCCTCGGGCGCCCCGCTCTCAAGTGACCCCTCGTCGGTGATCAGCCACAGGACGTCCGCGGTTCGGAGAGCGAGATCGAGGTCATGGGTCGTCATCAGGATCGCCAGCCCGCGTTCGGCCGCCAGCCTGCGAAGGAGGGCCGTGAGCTCCACCCTGGATGGGAGATCGAGGAACGCGGTCGGCTCGTCCAGCAGCAGGATCTTCGGCTCCTGGGCGAGCGCCCGGGCGATCATCACGCGCTGCCGCTCTCCGTCAGACAGCTCGGTGACATCCCGTCTGGCCAGGTGACCCGACTGGGTCGCTTCCATCGCCCACTCGATCGTCTCGTGGTCCTCCGGACCGAGGCGACCGAAGTACCCGGTGTGAGGGAACCGGCCGAGTCCGACCAGCTCGTAGGCGGAGAGGTTCGCGATCTGCACGCGGTCGGTCAGGACCACTGCAAGTCTCCGGGCAAGGTCTCCGCTCGTCAGCGCCCGGAGATCATCGCCGTCGAGGGAGACACCGCCGGCGAGCGCCGGCTGAACGCGTGAGAGCGTTCGCAGGAGTGTGGACTTCCCCGCCCCGTTGGGACCGAGGAGACAGGCGAACTCTCCACGATCGAGTTGGACACTCATGTCGCTAAGCACGACCCGGCGTCGTCGTCGCGCTCGGTAGCCGATCTCGAGCGATGACAGACTGAGCACCGGCGACGGCGTCGTCATCACAGGCCCCAGCCGCGGCGCATCCGCAGGAGCACCCAGAACGCGATTGGACCGCCGACGATCGCAGTTGCCGCGTTGACGGGGAGCGTCAGATTGCTGTTCGGCATCTCCGCCAGCAACCCGCAGCCGAGCGCGACCGAGGCCCCCGTGAGAGCGCTGCCCGGCACCAGGATCCG
Source organism: Chloroflexota bacterium (assembly GCA_009843585.1). Classification (GTDB taxonomy): domain Bacteria; phylum Chloroflexota; class Dehalococcoidia; order UBA2979; family UBA2979; genus VYDC01. The sequence continues at coordinate 6,167 of VYDC01000197.1, forward strand.
ATGGTCGGCGGAACCGAAGATGCCGCGTGTGATGTGCGGTATGGCGATCCCGAGGAACGCGATCGGGCCCGCGAACGCGACGACGGCTCCCGCCAGGATCGACGCGCTCGTCAGCGTCAGCGTGCGCGCCCGCCGCACGTTGAGCCCCATGCTGCGCGCGTAGTTCTCGCCCATCAGCAGCGCGTTGAGTTGCTTCATGGAGAGCGCGGCGACCACCGCCCCGATACCGACCGCGAGGGCGAACAGCGTGACGTCGTCCCAGCGGACTCGATGGAAACTGCCGAACCCCCATTCCACGAACAGCCGGGTCTGATTCGGATCGGCGAAGAAGACCAGCACGGTGACCAGCGCACCGATCAAGGCGGACAGCACCACCCCGAGCAACAGCACGATCACCATGTCACGGACGACGCTCGCGACCACGAGCATGGCGAGCAGGACTGTGCCCGCCCCGAGCGAGGCGCCAATGACGAGGCCGACGCCGGAAATGGCCTGCGCCACGGCGCTCGCCGTTGCTGTGTCGCGGTAGAGCCCAACCGTCAGCCCGGGTAGCACGATGATGACGAGTGCCGCACCCAGGCTCGCGCCGGAGACCACGCCCAGCGTGTAGGGGCTCGCGAGCGGATTTCTGAAGACGGCCTGCATCTGGAGACCCGCAAGACCAAGGGCGATCCCAACCAGCGTTGCGGTGATCACCCGAGGGAGCCGAACGTCCAGGATGATCGTGGTCCACGCGTCCCGCTCCGCCTCACGGCCCAGGAGCACGCGCGCTACCTCGTCCAATGGGAGCCGCACCGACGACCAGCTGAGCGAGACGAGAACCGCGAGCAGAAACACGAAGATGAGGAGCGAGAACGCGAACAGAGCCCGTGTTCGCCCCCGCGAGCGGGCGCCCTCGATGCCTGGTGGCTGACGGTGCGAGGCCGTGCCCGCTAGAGAGGTCACGGTTGCCCCATTCGCTCGTGGAACAGCGGCTCATACTCCGGCAGCACCGTCGGTGACATCAGCGCGATCAGATCCGCCAACATCAGGTCGACGCGGACGCCCCCGGTGTGCAGGACGTCCCGGCCGCGTCTGAACCTGCGAAAGGCCGCACCTCGCCCTGCTGCGGCGATCTGGCTGTACACCCGCCTGGCTGCGTCGCCCGGGGTCGTGGTCTCCCAGATCGAGCTGTACCAGAAGTCCGCATCCGCTCCGAACGCGAGCGCCTCGTCGAGCCCAACCTCCCCGGGCGTTCCAGCTTCGTTGAGGTGCGGTGTGATGCCGGCTTCGCCCAACACGTCCACGCCGCCGGCGTCGCGCACGAGGCCGGGCAGGAGCCAGTGTGGCCAGAAGCTATCCCAGGTGCCACGGTCGTTCGGGTGCCCGATCAGCACCGACGGTCTCTGTCGGCTTCGCCGCGCCCGTCGTTTCAGACTCCGATAGCGGGCTTCAATCGCAGCGAACTGGCGATTCGCCTTCGACTCCAGGTTGAAGAACAGGGAGACGAACTTCAGCTGCTCCGCACACGCGAGCGGATGCTCGACGGCGGGCAGGAAGAACACGGTCGGCAGCCCACTGGCCCGTCGATGACGGCGCCACCCATGGTTGAGCCCGTAGAAGTACACGTCCGGCTCGAGGCCCCGGATGGCAGCGACTCGCTCATCCTCGGTTCCCGGGAGATTCGACTCCTCCACGATCTCCTCGACCCGCGCTGAGAGAGCGCCGAGATGATCGATCCCGGAGGGGCACTTCGACCACCCGAGGAGCGCGTCCGAGACCTCCAGGAACTCGATCGCGCCCAGGAGGCGAGCCTCGTCGTGCCAGACTCGCCGCACGGGGACCTCGATGACCGTGGCGCCGCTGAGCGGGCCCACGAGCCGGGGCGCCGGCGTCCCGCGTTGCACGAGCACGTACACGTCCGGGTGGAGAATCCCTGGTCGCTCGATCTCGCTGCTCACGGTGAGCACCTTGTAGCTGCGCTCGTAGCGGACACGCCAGCGGGTCGCGTACTCCGGAGCGACGTGGTCGGGAAAATAGTCGACCGCCGCGTCGAAGCGCTCGACGGATCCGTCGAGGTTCGCCGACGGCGATGACGGGGGACGGAGCAGTCCGCGCGTGAACTCCAGGATGGCGTCTCTCGCGACGGACTCGTCGAGGAGTTCGGTGACTGCCGCCTGGACTGCGCGGACCTCGTGCGAGGGCAGCCCGCCCGCTTCGAGCTTCGAGATCTCGCGGGCCAGACCGCGAATTGCCAGCGGGAAGTCCTCGGGGCGAACCTCACCCGGGGAGAGCAGCCGCTCCATCACTGGATTCGGCAGCAACCCGGAGCGCTCGATCAGAATCCTCGCGTCCACCTCCAGTCCGAGTGCGAGGCGTCCGATCATCTCGACCGTCGGCGGCTTCCGCCCGTGCTCGAGCTTTGACAGATGTCCATCGGAGACGCCGGACGCCTCGGCCAGCCGGCTGAGCGTGAAACCGCGCTCCTTGCGCAACTCGCGCAGCAAGTCCCCGAAGCCCGACTGGGCCAACTGAACCACTGCCCCGCCCTCGGGATGTGTCTTGTGATAGTTGGTTTCAATAAGCTCATCGTGCTGCTGGCGCAAGTCGCGCCAAGACGGAAGAAGGTCCGCGTTGCGTTCACCCCTCCTGCTCTTGACCGGCCTCGTCCTGCTCCTCGGGCTAGCGATCTCCTGTACCAATGACGAGAGCCCCCCTGAGCCGACGGTCCAGGCCACGGCAAGCCCAGAGCCCACAGCGACCGCCGCCGCAGCGACCCCAATCCCCGCCACGGCGACGCCGGCCGCCGCCACGGCGACCCCGACAGCCGCCGCGCCGGCGCCCATCACCAGCAACCCCGGCGAGTGCGTGACCGACTTCCAGTCAGGCGCCGACTACTTCCCGGACAAGGTCGAGGCGGTCTACGCCGAGGGCTGGACCGTGAGCTATCACGGGCACTACAAGGTCCTCACGGTCGAGCCCGTCCCCAACGTCGACAACGCCAGGCAGGTGACGTACGTCCTTGCCCAGTGCGGGACGCCAGAGCCCGACCTTTCCGGTGAACTCGCAGGCGCACACGTCATCCCGATCCCGGCAGGCACCTTCTGGACCGCCTCCGGCAGCGGGTGGTTCGTCGCGCTCGAGACCCTCGGCCTCTCCGACACCGTGCTCGGTGCGAACGTCCGGGCCGCCGGGCTCGAGTACCTGCCGAACATCAACCGCCGCTTCGAAGACGGGCTCGCCGTCCCGGCACGCGCGTCCAACAGCTTTGAACCCATCCTGGACGCCGACCCGGAGCTCTTTCACGTGGCGTTCAGCTACGACCTGACCGATCAGGCCCGGGAGTTGGGCCTCAACGCCGTCGCCTACAACTCATTCTGGGAGCCGCCGCTTGGTAGCGCCGAGGAGATCAAGTTCGTCTCGCTCTTCTTCAACGCCGAGGCACGGGCGAACGAGGTCCTCGAGCCGGTGATCGCGAACTACAAGGCCCTCCGGCAACAGGTCGCCGACTCCGCGACGGAGGCGCCGACCGTGCTCTTCGGTGCGATCAACAACTCGGGCCTCTGGGCGACTCGGCCACCCAACCGGATCGATGTCCGGCTGATCGAGGATGCTGGTGGAATCCCGATCCTCCAGCGCGAGGTCACGGACGTACCGCTGAACGCGCCGCTACCGCTGGAGCGAGTGATCGACCTCGCCGCGGATGCCGACATCTGGATCGACACGACCTACTTCGCGGACACTCGGTTGGGTGATACCGTCGCCGGCTCCCTCGCCTACCAGCCGCTCAACGCCTCATTCAAGGCACTGGGCGAGGGGCAAGCCTTCCATCGGTTCGCCCGCGGGACCGACATCTTCGCGACCGGGCAGAGCTTCCGCGTGGACATCCTGCTGCGAGACCTGGTCAGCGTATTCCACCCGGAGTTGCTACCCGAGCATGAGCTCGTCTGGCACACCCGACTCCAGCCCTGATGGAGATCCGCCCGTACGAACCCGCGCACCTAGACGACGCGGCGGGAGTGCTGGCGAAGGCGCACGAACGTCGATCCGCGGAGCTGCCTGCGCTGCCCGGTGCCTTCAGCGCCGCAGATGAGACCCGCGTGGTCATCGGGGCGTTCGCCGATCGGCCGGGCTGTGCCGGGTACAGCGCGTTCCGGGACGGGCGGCTCACCGGATTCCTGCTGGCTACGCGGCACCTCCCCGCGCCGGCGCACCCGTCCAGTGCGTACGTAATGCCGCGCTCGACCTGGACGCCGACGCAGGCCTGGGCGATCGGCGACGACTGCGACCCCCGGGCGGTGTTCGAGGCGCTGTACAGCGCCGTTGCGAGCGACGCGGTGGGCGCGGGGTATCTGAACCACCAGGTCGAGGTCAACGTCGGGGACCCGGCGGAGAACTGGCTCCTCGACCTGGGATACACGCGGAGCAGCGTCTACGCCGCACTCCCCGTTGGAGGCGCGGCGCCAGCGGAGCATCACTCCGAGGCTCCCGGCCAGACGGAGACCGGCCAGACGGCGATCCGCCGCGCGCGGGCCGGTGACGAGGAGCTCGTCGCGGCGGTCGGCGAGCTCAACGCCCGCCACCATCAGACCTCGCCGGTGTTCCGGCCGGACCTCTCGGAGGATTACCGAGAAGCAGTCCTGGATGCAGCGGCCGAGCTGGTGATCGCCCAAGACCGGATGGCGTTTCTTGCCTTCACAGACGGTGACTTCGTCGGCGGGATCCTGGCGAACGCGATGGGATCCGGACGCCCGCTGTTTCGTCCGGCCGACAGTCTCTACATCGGTAGCATCGCCGTCGCGCCGGCCCACCGTGGACGTGGCATCGGTCAGGCGCTCGTCGGCGCCCTACTGCTGGCCGCGCGAGCGGAGGGCTTCGAACACGCCGTGCTCAACTACGCACCGGCGAACGCGTCCGGAAGACGCTTCTGGCAGAAGATGAGTTTCCAGCCGCTAATGACCGTCTTCCAACGACGAGTCGACCCGCGAATCGCCTGGGGCGCGAGCTGGAGCCGGCTCGCTACCAACGCGGCCCCAGCGTCAGATCTCCGCGCAACGGAACCACGGGATACGTGATCGACTAACACATGCATAGGCGCGTGAGTGGTCGCGGAGGACGGTGTCTCCCCGACCACTCTCCCAACTAACTACACGGTAGCCAGACCTGCCATCGGGGCTCGAGGGACTCCGGCGGAATCGGCCTCGTGGCCGTTGAGCGGCACCAGCGGGCAACCGAGCTGCTTGGCCCTTCGCCCGGCGTTGCGGAGGCCTCTCTCGCGGTCCTGTGCGTCGTAGTACTCGGCTCCGGCGTCCGTGCGTGCCGTGCTCAGGCGCCACGCAACCGCGGGCGCGGTAGGCGGCGGGGAGCCGCCACGCGTGTCGCTCGCCGATGCCCACGATGTCGGCGGCCTGCGACGTCTGCAGATCTCCGGCGATCACCCGGTCGAGGACGTAGCGTCGTGCCTCTTCGAACTGCTCCAGCTGTCACCCCGTGCTTGTGGATGGGTGCCCAAGGGAGTTTAGCTGGCTGGACTTGGGGGACTCGAACCCCCGGCTCCCCAAAGGCGGAAGGGAGGTGCCCGCGAGGGCTTCCGCCTCGGCTGTCGCAAGCATCGCCTCGGCCTCGGGGAAGAGGCCGCAGCGAGGTCTTGCATCGTCTCGAGGATGCAGCCAGCCGGCCGGCTCGCCGGCGCACTCATGATGCAAACTCCGCCGAATGGCCCCAACTTGGCCCCAATTGTTCACCCTGCTTGGCGGGCCTGGACGCCGGACTAAACCTGAGGGGTGGTGGACCTGGGGGGACTCGAACCCCCGACTTCCACACTGCCAGTGTGGCGCTCTCCCAGCTGAGCTACAGGCCCACGTCGACCGTCGAAGAAGTCGCGCCGAGTGTAGGCAGAGCCGAGTCGCTCGGTCCATTGCGGTCCACCGCCGCTGACGGTAGCTGCCGCCATCCTCGGAATGTCGCTCGGCGGCCTGTCGGCGCACCGGGGACTCGCGATTCCTCTGGTGTGGCGCCTATCGGGCCGCTGAAGAGGCGCCCGTTGGCGTCTTCGGTGGTCCCGAGGCCACCGTGATCGTGAGCGTCGCCGTCCTCGTGCCGCCTGCCGGGTCCGCCCTGGCCCGCCGGGACGGTCCGCGGGCGCACCGCGCCCACGCTGCGACGGATTCGAGCCTCGTCATGCGCACCAGGTTGAACGCGGCGACGGCGAGCTTCAGCCGGGAGCGGCTGCGGTCCGGCCCCACGTCGCTCAGCGTGCTTCCCGGGGACGACGCGACGGCATCACTTGCATCGTCCGGAGCGACGACAGGCGGGGGACGGGGGCGCGACAGAGGCGAACAGCCGACAGACCGCCATGTCGGTCTTGCAGCTACCTGCGACCCTCAGGGGAAGCCGCGACGCGCCCGCGTCAACTCACCCGACGTTGAGTGGGACCGGTCGAAGTCCCGCCCTGGTCAGCCGAGCATCCCTCGAAGCTCCTCGGCCTGCTTGTCGCTCACGATCTTCATGACCTTGCTGGACGGATCCTCCGCCGCGACACCGCGGACGGCCTTCCGACCGTTCTTCAGGGTGACCAGCTCCGGGTCCTTGATCGCCACCGTCTTCCGCAGCTTCACCGAGTACGCCGTCAGCTCCACCATGCTCGCCTCCTCCTTCTCCTCGTTGCGCGCCGGGAGCGTATCAGCTTCCGGCCTCTCGGGCTCCCGCCGCGTTCCCCCTCGCCATCCGCCGGTCGCGACTACCCGGCGATGATCGACCGGGCGGCCTCGAAGCCTGTCAGCGCCTCCCAGATCGACTCGGCCAGAAACGGGCCGACCCCGAGCTGGTTGCTCCCGGTCGACAAGAGCGACATCCCGACGGCCCAGGCCGCGAAGCCGGCCGCGTTGGCGAGGATCACGCTGGCGCCGCCCATGCCGACGGCGCGCTCGATCGCGATCTGCGTCAGCAGCATCCACGCTCCGACCGCGAACAGCCCCACGCCGAACGAGACGGCCGGGACGATCATCAGCAGGCCCATCGCCGCCGGCATCGCGCCGAAGCCTGCGCACCGGAGGAGGCGCTCCGCGGGGACCGTGACCGACGCGACGCGCTGGAGCACCCAGTAGGCGACGAGGAGCCAGACGAGCCACAGGGCGAACGCGAGACCGCTGCCCAGGAGCGCGCTCTTCAGGAAGACGGATCCGGTGTCTCCGAGCCCGGACGTGGCCCACCAGAGCCAGCCGCCGATCCCGAGCAGCAGCACCGAGCCCGCCGCGACGACGACGGCGGGGATCGTCGCGCTGTGATCGTCGCGCACCTCGGTCAGGACGCCGAGGTCGAGGCGGGCGAGCCGGCGGAGCCGGGAGATCGTCGTCGCGAGCACGGGATGGCTCCCTGCCGGCGGGGGAGTGCCGGCGCGGCGATCTTATCCCACGGCGGGGGAACCGGCCGCGCGGGCATCCGGGCGACGGCGCGCCCGCATGCCGAGCGGACGGCGTGACGGGATCCCGGGCCGACGGGGGAATTCGGCCGGGGGGTCGCCCGCCCGCCGCACGAGCAGCACGAGTTGCGCCGGCGCCCGGGGCGGGAGCGGCAGCGGCAGCGGGTCGAGCGCTTCGCCGCCGAGCGTGCGGATGGCCGGCCGCGCGGCCTCGAGATCCTCCCGGGCACGGCTGCCCTTCGGTGCCGCGAGCAGCGCGCCGGGGGCCAGGAGCGGCAGCGCGTACTCGACCAGGACCGCGAGCGGCGCGACGGCGCGGGCAACCGCGACGTCGAAGCGCCCCCGCAGTTCGGGATCGTGCCCGGCCTCCTCCGCGCGGGCGCACACCACCTCGACGTCCTCGATGCCGAGCGAGGAGCAGCACTCCCTCAGGAAGGCGCAGCGCCGCCCGTGCGACTCGACCAGGACGAGGCGGAGGGCCGGCTCGGCGATCCGCATCGGGATCCCCGGGAG
>VYDC01000197.1:14088-18753 GCA_009843585.1 Chloroflexota bacterium
CCGGCTCCGCTGCCGAGGTCGACGATTCGCGCCGCTCGCCCCGCCGGGAGAAGCTCCGCGCCGCGGAGCGCGGCGAGCAGCGCGAGGGACTCGCCCAGGTGGCGTCTCGCGATCCCGAGCGGGTCGCGGACGGACGTGAGGCCCGCACCGGCGGCGCCGGCGGCGATCAGCGCGCCGTACGAGGCGAGACGGCTGCGCGTGCGGCGGTCCGCGCCAGCGCCCAGCCGCGCCGTCTCCGCGGCGAGCCACGACGCCGCGCGGGCCCAATCGTCGTCCTGCTCCGCGGCGGCGGCGCGGTCCGCCCCACGGGACGGGGGCCCGGTGTGGAGTCCGCCCATGGATGGCATCGTACGTCCGCGTTCTCCTACACTGGGCCGGGGAGCACGGGACTCGGGCGGCGCCGGCCAGCCCGGGCGGGGCCGGCTCCGACCGGCGAGCTCGCGACAGCCGCCGGACCGCCCGTCACACGAATCGGGATGCGGCGTGCCCGCCGCGCCGGAGCCGGAGGCCGCGTCATGGCAGGTCAGACGACCGCTGGCGACGCCAGGGTCCACTACCTGAACAGCCTGGAGCCGGAGAAGGCGCGCGCCGAGCGCCCGGCGCTCGATCGCTTCATCGAGGAGCTCGGCGGCGAGGACCGGCCCATCGGCGAGCTCACGGGCGAGGAGGTGGAGGAGTACGCCGCCACCCACGCCGAGGCGCTGGAGCACGACGCCGATCACGCCGAGCCGATCCGCGGCTTCCTCGCGTACGCCTCGCGGCTCGCCTTCACGGCCGAGAACCTCGTTCCGCACCTCGGTGAGTTCGCGGGCGGTGCGCGGGGCGGGCGCGGCGCGGTCGAGGAGCTCGGCGGCGAGGCCTTCTACATGACCTTCGAGGGCATCCAGGCGCTCGAGGACGAGCTCGCGGGCCTGAAGGGCGAGCGGCCGCGCATCGCGGAGGAGCTCCGCGCCGCGATGGCCGACAAGGACTTCCGGGAGAACGCGCCGCTCGACGCCGCGCGCGACGCCCAGGCGCACCTCGAGGCGCGCATCCGCGAGATCGAGAACCGCCTCCGCCACGCCGTGGTGATCGATGCCGAGGCGAAGGGCGGGCGCGCCCACGTCGGGTCCACCGTGCGCGTGCTCAACATCGACCGCGACGTGGAGCAGGTCTTCCACCTGGTGAGCCCGTCCCAGGTCGATCCGGCCCAGGGGCGGATCTCGGTCGAGTCCCCGGTCGGACTCGCCGTCGCGAACCACTCGGTCGGCGACGAGGTCACCGTCACGGCGCCCGGGGGCTCGATCCGGCTGCGGGTGCTCGCCATCGAGGGCTGACGGGCCGACGCCACCCGTAAGGAGCGTCACAAGCGGCCCCGCCGGCGTCCCCTACACTGAGTTCGCGCCGGCCTCGGGCCGGGGATCGCGGGACGCGATGACCGGGGAGCCACGCCGTCCGGACGAGGGAGAGCGCGCCACGCCGCGCGCCCGGCGCCTGCTCTCGCGGGCGCGCTTCCTCGGGCTGCTCGCGGGGGGCGCCGCGGTGGGCGCCCTCTCGACGCGCGTCTTCGGGCTCGTCGACGGCTGGCGCGAGAACACCGTCGAGGAGAGCCGGCCGGTCTTCGATCCCGGGACGTATCGCCTCACCGTGGACGGACTGGTCGCCCGCCCGCTCAGCCTCGACTACGAGGCGCTCCGCGCGCTGCCGGCCGTCAGGCAGGTCTCCGACTTCCACTGCGTCGAGGGCTGGATGGTGCCGGACGTGCGGTGGGACGGCGTGCTCTTCCAGAGCCTCGCGGAGCTGGTGGGGCCGCTGCCCGACGCCCGCTACGTCACCTTCCACTCGCTGGGAGGCGTCTACCGCGACTCTCTCTCCCTGACGCAGGCCCGCCTGCCGGGCGTGCTCATCGCCTATGACCTCGACGGCGCGCCGCTCTCGCGCGTGCGCGGCGCCCCGGCGCGGCTCGTGATGCCGCGCATGTTCGGCTACAAGGGCCCGAAGTGGCTGACGCGCGTCGAGTTCCGCGACCGGCAGGACCTCGGCTACTGGCAGCAAAGGGGCTGGCGGGTGGACGCGTGGATCCGCTCGAGCGACTGAGCTCCCCGGCGCCCGAGTTCCTCGACCGCCTCGCGGCCTCGACCCGCGCCCTCCACTGGCTCGTCGCCCTCCCCGTGCTCCTCCTGCTCCTGACCGGGCTCACGAACTTCTGGCCGGAGCTCAAGGCGCTCCACGTCGGGGGGGCGCGGGTCTTCGCGTGGCTGCACGTCCTCATCGGGCTCGGGTTCGCGGTCGCGCTCGTCCCGTCGGTGATCGCGATCCTCATGCGCCGGGCCGCCCGCCGGGATGCGCGGGAGCTCCTGGCGTTCGGCCTCGACGACTACCTCTGGCTGCAGCACCGCGTGCTCCGCGCCGCCGGCCTGCGCTCGGTGGGGCCCCGCGTCGGCAAGTTCAACGCTGGCCAGAAGCTCAACGCGGTGCTCTCCGCGGCGGCCACCGCGGCGCTCATGGGCACCGGGGTCGTGCTGGGCGTCAACTACTGGAGCAAGGACGTCTTCGACGTCGACCTGGTCGGCGCCGTCTTCCGCTGGCACACGGTGCTCTCGGTGCTGCTGCTCCCGCTCATCGCCGGGCACCTCTACATGGCCCTGCTCAACCCGGGAACGCGCGAGTCGCTGCGGGGCGTCACGACGGGCCGCGTGCGGCGCTCCTGGGCGGAGCGGCACCATGGCGCGTGGGCCGACCGGGTGCGGGAGGAGCGCCGCGCGGGCGAGGGGTAAGGCACACGGTGATGCAGGCGGCCCCGGGGCGGGGTCCCCCTAGCCGAGCAGCAGCTGATCCGCCGCCATCGAGGCGAAGAGCACCGCCAGGTAGATCACCGAGAAGCGGAAGAGGGCGCGCGCGCCGTCGATGCCCGGGCCGCGGCTGAGGGCGAGCGCGAACCCGAGGAAGGCGGCCCCGCCGGCCGCCGCCGTGGCGAAGTAGAGCCAGCGCATCTCGGCGACGGCGCCGAAGATGAGCGTCAGCGGGATGAGCAGGAGCGTGTAGAGGACGATCTGCCGCTTGGTCTCCCGCTCCCCCCGCACGACCGGGAGCATCGGCACCCCGGCGCGCTCGTAGTCGTCGGCGAGGAGGAGCGAGAGCGCCCAGAAGTGCGGCGGCGTCCAGTAGAAGACGACGAGGAAGAGGAGCGCCGCCTCGATCTCCACGGTGCCGGTCACGGCGGCCCAGCCGATCACGGGCGGGGCCGCGCCGGCCGCCCCTCCCAGCACGATGTTCTGGGTCGTGGTCCGCTTGAGGTAGTAGGTGTAGGCGAGGACGTAGAAGACGATCGCCCCCGCGGTGAGCGCCGCCGCCGGCGCGTTGACGGCGAGGGCGAGCCAGGCGACCGAGACGGCGGAGAGCACGAGGCCGAGGGTGGCGGCGCGCCCCGGCGTGACGGCGCCGCGCACGAGCGGACGGCCGCTCGTGCGGCGCATCAGCCGGTCGATGTCGCGGTCGGCGTACTGGTTGATGGCGTTCGCCCCCCCGGCGGCGAGCATCCCGCCGAGCAGCGTGCTCGCCACGAGCGCGCTGTCCGGCCACCCCCCGGCGGCCACGACCATCGCCGGCACGGTGGTGATCAGCAGCAGCCAGATGATCCGCGGCTTCGTGAGGGCGATGTAGGCGCGGAGCACCGCCACCGGACCCGCGCTGGGCTCGGCGGCGGCGGGGCGCCCCGGCTCGCCGGCATCGGCCGCCGCGCGCGGGCGGCTAGACACCGGGATCTCCGCCGCCCGGGTGCGGCTCCACGGGCGGCGCCGGCGCGTAGCGGCCTGCCACGGCGATCGTCACGAGCAGCCCCCACAGCGCCGCTGCGAGCGCGAGGTGGGCGGTGCGCACCGCCGCGGAGTGGTCGGTCCAGATGTTAGCCGCGCCGATCACCACCTGCGCGAGGTAGAGCACGACCAGCGCCGCCGCGGCGAATCGCAGCGGCTCGCCGATGCGGGCGAGCCCGGTCGCGGACCACGCCACCGCGCCGACCGCGACCGCGCCGACGAGGACGGTGAGGCGGTGGAGCCAGTGCGCGTCGTGCAGGCGGCTCCCGTCGAAGAAGGGGATCGGCGCCTCCGGGCAGCCGGGCCACCCCGTGCAGGCGGGTCCCGCCCCCTCGCCCACCAGGTAGGAGCCGGCGATGAGGACGCCGAAGATCACCACCGAGGCCCAGGCCGCGACGCGGGTGAGGCGCTCGCGGTCGGGCTCGCCGACGCGCACGCGCCCGGGACCGAGCCACGCGAGCGCCGCGAGGAGCGTCACCGCCGCGAAGAGCAGCAGGCCGGTCGCGAGGTGGAGGGTGACGACCTGAGCGGGGAGTTCGCGCTCCACCGCCTCCTTCCCGAGCCACGCCTGCAGCGCGAGCAGGGGCAGCGAGGCGAGGGCGAGCGCGGCGAGCGCGCGGTCGGCGCGGCGCCGCCACAGCGTCCAGAGCGAGAGCCAGACGATCAGCAGGCCGACGGCGGAGGCGGCGACGCGGTGCGCGTACTCGATGATCGCCGCCCGGTCCAGGGGAGGCAGCAGGCCCCCGTGGCAGAGCGGCCAGTCCGGGCACCCGAGGCCGGACTCGGTGGTGCGGACGACGGCGCCGATGGTGATCAGCGCGAGCGTCGAGGCGGCGGTCGCGACTGCGAGCAGCGAGTGGCCGTCGAGCCC
>VYDC01000132.1 GCA_009843585.1 Chloroflexota bacterium
GCCTCCCTCGTCACCGTCCCGAGATCGCGCGTCCCGGTGTGCGCGAGCGTCACGGTCGCGTTCGCGCCGGCCGCCTTGTTCGCGAGCAGCGCGGCGAGCGGCCGACCGACCAGCACCGATCGCCCCACGATCACGACGCGCCGGCCCGCCGGATCGTGTCCGCTCCGCAGCAGCAGCTCCCGGATCCCGCTCGGGGTCGCGGGGACGAGTCCCGGCGTGCCCGCGAGCAGGAGGCCCATGTTCACCGGGTGGAGCCCGTCGACGTCCTTGCGTGGATCGACCGCCGACATCACTGCGCCGGCGTCGATCTGGGGCGGGAGCGGCATCTGCACCAGGATCCCCGAGACCTCGGGGGAGTCGTTGAGGCGGCCGACGTGCTCGAGCAGCTCCGCCTGGGTCGTCGACGCCCCGAGCGCGAGCGTCTCGTGCGTCATCCCCACGCGCTCGCAGGCGCGCCCCTTGTTGCGGACGTAGGTCGCCGATGCGGCGTCGTCGCCGACGAGCACCGCCGTGAGATGCGGCGCGCGATCGGCGCGTGCGACGTGGGCGGCGACGGACTGCGCCGTCTCCTGCGCGACCGCCTCCGCGATCGCACGGCCGTCGATCAGGGTCGCCGCTGGCGCCGTCACGCCCCGAGTATAGCGATGCCGCCCGCCCGCGGCCGCGGGCACGCCGGACGCCCGTGCTACGATCCTCCAGATGGCGCTCCCCGACCCCGCGACGCACGCGATCGGCGTCGACCTGATCGAGCTCGACCGCGTCGCGCACGTGCTGGCGCGGCACCCGCGGCGCTTCCTCGCCCGCGTCTACACCCCGCTCGAGACGGCGTTCTGCCGGGGCCGGGTCCCGGAGCTCGCGGCGCGCTTCGCCGCCAAGGAGGCGGTGATGAAGGCGCTCGGCACCGGCGCCCGCTCAGTGGGCTGGCGCGACATCGAGATCCTCCCCGACCGTCGCGGGAAGCCGCTCGTCTATCTCCACGGGCGAGCCCGGGCGCGGGCCGAGCGGATCGGCCTCGAGGCCATCGACATCTCCCTCACGCACCTTCGCGAGCTGGCGATGGCGGTGGTCGTCTGCCGGCAGCTCCGTCCGGAGCAGGATCACGCCAGCGCGCGAGCCCACCTCATCCAGAGGCTCCGGGGGCGGGGCCTGATCGACGGCTCGGTGACCTAGGTGCGCGCGTGAAGCTCGTGACCGCCGCCCAGATGGCCGCGCTCGAGCGGGCTGCGGCCGCCACCGGGGTCTCCGAGCGCACGATGATGGAGGAGGCCGGCCTCGCCGCGGCGCAGGAGGCGTGGATGGCCGTCGGCGCCGCCGAGGGCCGGACGATCCTCGTGCTCTGCGGAGCCGGGAACAACGGCGGAGACGGCCTCGTGGCGGCGACGCACCTCGCCGGCTGGGGCGCCGACGTGCGCGTCTACCTGCTGCGCGCCCGCGCGGAGACCGATCCCGTCTGGCTCGCCGCGCGGGAGGCGGGCGTGAGCGCCGACAGTGCCGACGACGACGACGGCCTCGCCCGGCTGGACGCGCTCCTCTCCGAGGCGAGCCTGGTCGTCGACGCGCTCCTCGGCACCGGCGGCGGGCGGCGGGCGATCGAGGGGAGGCTGGCCCACCTGCTCAGCCGGCTGCGGGCGGCCCGCGACGGGCCGGCGCCCCCGCACCTGATCGCGCTCGACCTCCCGAGCGGCGTCGACGCCGATTCGGGCGCCGCCGATCCCGCGAGCGTCGCCGCGGACCTCACCGTCAGCTTCGGCCACTCGAAGGTCGGGCTCTCGCAGCTGCCGGGCCTCGAGCTCGCCGGGCGCGTGCTCCCCGTGGGCATCGGCATCCCCGCCGCCGCCTCGGCCGACCTTCCCTACGAGCAGCTCGACTTTCGATCGGTGCAGGAGGCATTGCCGGCGCGGTCGGCCGGATCCCACAAGGGGAGCTTCGGCGCGGCCGTCGTCGCGGCGGGGTCGCGCCGCTACCCGGGCGCCGCGCGGCTCGCGGCCGAGGCCGCGGCCCGCTCCGGCACCGGCCTCGTCGCGTTCGCGGCACCCGAGGCCCTGCAGCCGCTCCTGGTAAGCGGTCTTCCCGACGCCGTGCACGAGCCGCTCGCACCCGCGGCCGCGTCGCCGGACGGGGAGCTCGACGGGCGCGCCGCCCGCACGCTGCTGCGCGCACTCGGCTCCGGGAGCCTCCGGCGGGCGAGCGCGCTCCTCGTCGGCCCGGGCATCGGGACGGGGCGCGGCGCCCGCGGCTTCGTTCGCGAGCTGCTCGCAGGCCTCGATCAGGCCGCCGGCGAGCTGCGCGCCCTGGTCGTGGACGCCGACGCGCTCTCGGCGCTGGCTCGGCTCCCCGGGTGGGCGGACCGCCTCTCGCTGCCGCGCGTCCTCACGCCGCACCCCGGCGAGATGGCACGCATCGCCCGCTGTTCTGTCGCCGACGTGCAGTCGAACCGGCTCCAGCGCGCGCTCGACACGGCGCGAGAGACCGGCAGCACCGTCGTGCTGAAGGGGGCCTGCACCGTCGTCGCGGCCCCCGACGGACGCGCGCGCATCTCCGATCAGGCGAATCCGATGCTCGCCACGGCCGGGACGGGCGACGTGCTCGCCGGACTGGTGGCGGGGCTGCTCGCGCAGGGGATGGAGCCGTTCGACGCGGCATCGGCCGCCGTCTACATACACGCCGACTGCGGACGGCGCGTCGCCGAGAGCCACGGGACGGCCGCGGGCCTGGCTCAGGACCTGCTCCGGGCGCTGCCGGACGTCATGAGCCTCCTCGAGGGTCGCTCCCGGGGACACACGTCGGGACTCGGGATCGCGCCGGGGCCGCTCGCGGCGCCCGAGGGGCGCGCGAGCGCCCCGCCAGGCGGGGGAAGCCTCTGGTAGACTTGCGCGCCGGGGACGCGAACCGCGCAGGCGCCCCGTCGCACGCGGGCCCCGAGGGGGGAGCCTCAACCGTGACGACCGAGACCAGCCGCGGGCGGCCGGTCGGCAGCGGGACGGCCGCGGGCCCCGCCGTGCGCGGAGACCCGGTCGCGCTGATCTTTCCGGGGCAGGGCTCCCAGTCGCCCGGCATGGGGCAGCTGATCTACGAGCGCTCGCGGGAGGCGCGCCTCGCCTTCGAGGAGGCGAGCGACATCACCCGCATCGACCTCGCCCGCGTCTGCTTCGAAGGCTCGGCGGAGGAGCTGGCCGAGACGCGCGCGACGCAGCCGGCCGTGCTCACCACCTCGGTCGCCTTCCTGCGCGCCATGCGGGAGAGGCTCGGTGAGGTCGGACGCGCCATCAGGCCCCGCGTCATGGGCGGACATTCGCTGGGGCTCTTCAGCGCCGCCGTCGCCAGCGAGGCGATCTCCTTCCGCGACTCGCTGCTCGTCATCCTGGAACGGGCTCGCCTGATGAGCACCTTCAACGAGCAGCGCCCCGTCGGCATGGCATCGATCATCGGGCTCACCCACGACGCCGTCGCCGAGATCTGCCGCGACGCGACGGTGTCGCCCGCCGACCGCGTCGACATCGCGAACCACAACATGGACACGCACCTGGTCATCTCCGGGGACCTCTCGGCGCTGGAGCGGGCGATGGAGCTGGCGCGTGCGCGGCAGGGGAAGGCGATCCAGCTGCGCGTGCGCGTCTCGAGCCACACGCCGCTCCACGCCGCGCAGGCCGACGAGTTCGCGACGGTGATCCGCGAGGTGCCGATAGCGGAGCCGACGGTCCCGGTCGTCTCCAACGTCTCCTCGCAGCTGCTCGACACCGCCGACCGGCTGCGCGCCGAGTTCGAGGTCCAGCTCCGCGCCCCGGTCTACTGGGCCGAGAACGTGCGGGCGATGTCGCGTGAGGGCGTGACGACCTTCATCGAGGTGGGTCCGGGCCACGTGCTCGCCAACATGGTGCGTCGCATCGCCGCCCGCTCCACCGCCGTGGCCCTCGACGACGCACGCGAGGAACCGGTGCCGATCTCAGTTCTTCCCGACCCCGCCGCCCGGTAGCGGCGTGGGGCCCACCGCCGCCGACCGCACCGGTCCGCGCCGCGTCGTCGTGACCGGCCTCGGGATGCTCACGCCGCTGGGCAACGACTGGCGCAGCACCTGGGAGGGGCTGGTCGCCGGACGCTCGGGGATCGGGCCGGTCACCTCCTTCGACGCCTCCGGCTACGAGTGCCCGCTCGCCGGCGAGCTGCGGGACTTCGACGAGGCCGCGGTCGTCGATTCGAAGCAGCTGCGCCGCCTCGACCGCTCGACCGTGCTGGCGATCGCGGCGGCCCGCGAGGCGGTCGCCGACGCCGGCCTCGACGTCCCGGCCCTCGACCCGGAGAGCGTCGGCATCGTGCTCGGGACCGGCATCGGCGGTGCGCACCTCATCGTCGAGAACCAGCAGGTGCTGGACGAGCGCGGGCCGCGGCGGGTCTCGCCCTTCCTGATCACGCACATGCTCCCCGACACGCCCACGGGGTTGCTCGCCATCGAGCTCGGCGTGCGCGGTCCCAACCTCGCCGTCACGGCGGCATGCGCGACCGGCGGTGCCGCCGTCGGCGAGGCCGCGGAGGTGGTGAGCCGCGGCGAGGCGACGGCGGTGATCGCGGGCGGCTTCGAGGCGTCGCTCAAGCCCGTCTACTACGCCGGATTCCAGGCGATGCGCGCGCTCGCGACGCACCCCGATCCGACGCGGGCCTCGCGGCCGTTCGACGCCAAGAGGAACGGCTTCATCCTCTCCGAGGGCGCCTGCTGCCTCGTGCTCGAGGAGGCGGAGCACGCGCGCGCGCGCGGTGCCCACATCTACGCCGAGTGGCTCGGCGCCGGCACGGCCTCGGACGGGGTCGACATGGTGGCTCCGCCCGAGGACGGCCGCGGCATCCGAACGGCGATGGCGCGGGCGCTGCGCCGCGCCGGGAGCGGCCCGGCCGACATCGACTACGTGAACGCACACGGGACCGGCACGCCCATCAACGACCGCGTGGAGACGCGTGCGCTCCGCACCGTCTTCGGCGCGGACGCCGATCGCCTCCTTGTCTCCTCGACGAAGTCGATGCTCGGGCACATGATGGGCGCCGCCGGTGCCGTGGAGGCGGCCGTGGCCGCGCTCGTCTGCGAGCGCCAGATCGTGCCGCCCACCATCAACTACGAGCACCCCGACCCGGAGTGCGACCTCGACTACGTGCCGAACGCGGCGCGCGAGGCAACGATCCGGCGCGCGCTCTCGACCTCGGTGGGGCTCGGCGGGCACAACTCGGCCCTGATCTTCGGGCGCTGGGATCCGCAGGGAGAGGGGGCCGAGCGGTGAGCGATCGCACCGCCGCCTCCGCACCACGGCGCGTCGTGGTGACCGGCATCGGCATGGTCACCCCGGTCGGGGTTGGTCGCGAGCGAAGCTGGCGCGCTCTGCTCGCCGGCGAGAACGGCATCCGGCGGGCGACCCTGGACGACCTCTCGGGGCTCGCCGTGACGATCGCCGGCGAGGTCCCCGACTTCGATCCGGGCGCCTTCCTCGACCGCCGGGAGGCGCGGCGCACCGATCGCTTCGTCCAGCTCGCCATCGCGGCGGCCGACGAGGCCGTCGCGCACTCGGGCCTCGACATCTCAGCCGTCACCGATCGCGTCGGGGTCATGATCGGCAGCGGCATCGGGGGCCTCGCGACGATCGAGGAAGGCTACCGGACCCTCTTCGAGAAGGGACCGGCGCGCGTCTCGCCCTTCATGGTCCCGATGTACATCGCCGACATGGCGGCCGGCCAGGTCTCGATCCGGCACGGCGCCCGCGGCCCCAACTTCGACACCGTCTCCGCCTGCGCCTCCGGCTCCGACGCGCTCGGCACGGCTTTCGAGACGATCCGGCGCGGCGACGCCGACGCGATGCTCGCCGGCGGCGCCGAGGCGGCCGTCACGCGCATGGGCCTCGCCGCGTTCCACGCCTCGCGCGCACTCTCCACGCGCCGCGACGACGACCCGGCGCACGCGTCGCGTCCCTTCGACAGGGAGCGCGACGGGTTCGTCCTGGGGGAGGGCGCCGCCGTGCTCGTGCTGGAGGAGCGGGAGTTCGCGCGCCGGCGCGGGGCCCCCATCCTCGCCGAGATGCTCGGCTACGGACAGTCGGCCGACGCCTTCCACGTCACGCAGCCCTCGGAGAACGGCGAGGGCGCGGCGAGGGCGATGCGCGAGGCGCTCCGTGCGGCGGGGCTCGATGCCTCGGCGGTGAGCTACATCAACGCGCACGGGACGAGCACCCCGCTCAACGACAAGTTCGAGACGCTCTCCATCAAGGCGGCCTTCGGCGAGGAGGCGTTCTCGATCCCTGTCTCCTCGACGAAGTCGATGATCGGCCACTCGCTCGGCGCCGGCGGCGGCATCGAGGCCGCCGTCTGCGTGCTCTCGATCCGCGACGGTCGGATCCACCCCACGCGCAACCTCGAGGCGCCGGATCCAGAGTGCGACCTCGACTACGTCCCGGAGGGCGCACGCGATCTCGACGTCGAGGTCGCCATGTCGAACGCGCTCGGCTTCGGCGGCCACAACAGCTCCCTGCTCTTCGGCCGATCCGACCCGTGACCGGGTCGCCGCGTGCGTGGAGCGCCGCCCGGCCGTCGCCCGCCCCGTCGCGCGCCAGGTGAGCGTGGCTCAGGCGGCCGACCAGGGACGGGTGGTCCGGGGCTCCGGCGGCCGCCTCTGGCGACTTCCCGGCGCAATCGACCTCTCGCCGCTCGACGGCGCGCCGTGGCCGCGGCTGCTCTCCCGGCTGCTCCTCCAGCGGGGCGTCGACTCGCGGGAGGAGGCGCGCGCGCTGCTCGACGCGCCGGCGCGGCCGGCGCGGCCGGCCGACCTGTCGCAGATCGAGATCGCCGTCGCGCGGCTCGCCCGCGCCTGCGAGGCCGGCGAGCGCGTTGCCGTCTTCGGCGACTTCGACGTCGACGGCGTGACGGCGACGGCGATTCTCGTCGAGACGCTCACCGCCCTCGGCGCACGCCCGCTCCCCTACCTGCCGCACCGCATCCGCGAGGGCCACGGGCCGAACGCCCAGGCGATCCGCGAGCTCTCGCGCCGCGGCGCCCGTCTGCTCGTGACGGCGGATTGCGGGACCTCGGCGGTCGACGAGGTGGCGCAGGCGGGCGCGCTGGGCATGGAGACGGTGATCCTCGACCACCACGCGGCGCCACCCGAGCTACCCGCCGCGCTCGCGATCGTGAATCCCCGGCTCGACGAGGAGCTCCGCGGAGCCGAGCCCGCCGCCTGCGGCATCGCCTACGCGGTCTCGCACCGCCTGCACGAGAGGCTCGGCGCCCCCTACGATCCGGAGCCGCACCTCGAGCTGGCGGCGCTCGGCACCATCTGCGATCTCGCGCCTGTTCTCGGCGCGAACCGCGACCTCGTGCGCGCCGGCCTCGCCGCGCTCGGCCGCAGCGCGCGCCCGGGGCTGCGCGCACTCGCGGCGGCGGCCGGCGCCTCGCTCGAGGACGCGAGCGCCGACCTCTGCGGCTGGGTGCTGGGCCCGCGCCTCAACGCGGCCGGTCGCATGGAGCACGCGCAGATCGCACTCGACCTCCTGCTCGCCCCCGACGCACAGGCGGCGGAGCCGCTCGCGCGCCGGCTGGAGGAGCTCAACGCGAGGCGCCGCGAGGAAACGGAGGCGTCGCGCGAGCACCTAGGAGAGCTGCTCCGCGAGGACGAGCGCTCCGCGCCCCTCCTGATCGCGGCCTCGCCCGCGATCGCGGCCGGCGCCGCCGGGCCTCTCGCCTCCCGCCTGGTCGACGAGCACGGCCGCCCGGCCATCGTCATTCCCCTCTCCGACGGGGCGGGCCGCGCCTCCTGCCGGTCGATCCCGGGCTTCGACATCACCGAGCTGCTGGGCCGCCACGCCGATCTCTTCCTGGGCTACGGCGGCCACCGCGCCGCCGCCGGCTTCTCGATCGAGGAGCGCCGACTGCCCGAACTCCGGCGGCGCCTCGTCGCGGACGCCGCCGAGCGCCTCGACGCCGCGATGCTCCATCCCACGATCGAGGTCGACGCCGGGCTCCCGCTCGACGACGTGAGCCCCGAGCTCCTGCGCTGGCTCACGCGGCTCGCCCCACACGGCGTGGGAAACCCCGTTCCCACCTTCGTCGCGCCCGGGGTGCTGATCGCGAGCGCGCGGACCGTCGGGCGAGCGGGCAGCCATCTGCGCCTCACCGCGCGCGCCGGCGGCTCCTCGTGGCGCGCCATCGCCTTCGAGAGGGCGGAGCACGGCGTCCCCGCGGGCGCGCGCGCGGACCTCGTCTACCGCTTCCGGCGGGATCGGCGCGGCGACGAGCTCGAGCTGGAGGTGCTCGACCTCCGACCCTCGCGCGGCGGCGGCGATGCGCCGCCCGGGGCACCGTAGCGGCCCCGTCCGGCGGGGGTGCCGGCGGCGCCCGCGACGACCGCCGTCCGACGCGCGCGCCACCGTGTACGATCCGGCCTCGCGTGCGGGGAGGCGAGCCGCCGTGGCTGAGCGGGGCGCCGGAGAGCTCACGAGCGCGGCCGGCGGGCCCCGCGATGAGATCGAGTGGCAGTTCGACGCACCCGATCCCGACGCCGTCGAGCGCTGGCTGGCGACCTACCGCACCGGGGCGCCCGGCGGCTTGGACATCTCCCCGGCCCGCCGCGCGCTCCTGAGCGACCGCTACCTCGATACCGAGGAGGAACTCCTCCGGCGCGCCGGGTACGGCCTCAGGGTGCGTCGCACGCTCACCGGCGGCGCGCCCTCCCTCGAGGCAACGCTCAAGTCGCTGGGCGGGGGAACGGCCCCCGTTCGGCGCGTCGAGTTCACCGAGCCGCTCGATGCGGAGGAGGGAGAGCGCGGGCTCGACGACGGCGCTCCGTCGCTCGGTCGCGCCGCGGGCCCGGTTGGGGCACGCCTGCGCGCGGTGACGGGCGGGCGGCCGCTGCGCGTGATCCTCGACGTCGACACCGAGCGGACTACGCGCGCGCTGCGCTCCGGCGGCGCGGAGCTCGCCGAGATCGCGATCGATCGCTCGACGCTCGCGGTCCCCGCAGGCCCCAGGCGACGCCTCGATCGGATCGAAGTCGAGCTCGCGGTCGGCTCGGCGCCCGGGGCCGCGCAGGGCTTCGTCCACGCCCTGACCGACGCCTGCTCCCTGATGCCGAGTCGCTCCTCGAAGCTCGAGGCCGGTCTCGGCCCCTCCGGCGGCGCATCCGGCGGAGTCCCGGCCGGACGCCGCCGGGCCGAGGGTCGGGCGACGCGGCGCTGGCCACCCGCGATCCGCCGCCGCGCATCGATGGGGGAGGCGGCCGCGGTCGCGCTCCGGGTACCGCTATCGGCGCTCGCCTCATCTGAGTCCGTCGCACGGGAGGGCTCCGACCCGGAGGGGGTGCACCAGATGCGCGTCGCGACGCGTCGGCTGCAGGCGGTGCTCTCCCTCTATGCGCCGGCGCTCGAGCCGGCCGCCGGCGCGCTCCGGGGCGAGCTCCGGTGGCTTCGCCGCGAGCTCGGCGACGTTCGCGACCTGGACACCCATCTCGAACGCGTCGAGCGCCACCAGGCGGCCGCCGCCGCCGGCGCCGACCGCGCGGCACTCGCGCCCCTCGCCGATCTCCTCAGGCGACGGCGCGACGACGCGCGCCGCGAGCGCCTGCTCCCGGCGCTCGACGGCGAGCGCTACCTCGGGCTCCTCTCCGGGATCGCCTCCCTCGCGGAGGAGCGGAGCGGCCGGCCGCGACCCGAGGCAGCGACGAGGGCGTCGGCGGCGCTTCGGCCCGCTCTCCAGCGGCGCGGCCGCGCGTTCGTGAAGGCGCTCCGCCGCGCGCGCCGGAGCGGCGGCGCCGACGATCGCCACCGCGCGCGCATCCGGGCGAAGCAGCTGCGCTACGCCCTCGAATGCTCCGGCTCCCTCTACGGGCGCTCGGGCAGGCGGGCGATCGAGGCGCTCCGCCCGCTGCAGGAGCTCCTCGGAGCCGAGCGCGACGCCCTGCTCGCCGCCCGGTCGCTCACCTCGCTCGCGGCGGGGCCGGAGGGCGGCGAGCTCCCGGAGCCGACGCTCCGCGCGATGAACGATCACGCCGCCGGCGAGAGTCAGCGAGCCCGGGAGCTACTCGCAGAGCTCCCTCGCGCCTCGGCACGTGCCGCCCGGCGCTGGCGGCGGCTGCGACGGCGGCGGCTGAGCGCCCACGGCGGGAGCTGAGACGGGCGGCCGACGTCCCCGCCGGTCGCGCCCGCGCCCGTCACACACGCCAGGAGGCCCGGCGCGCGCCGGGCCTCCTCCTCACACCATCGCCGGCCCGCCGGCCACGCGCTCCCTCCTGCCGGAGGAGCGGTGACGCGACCGGTCGGGGCTACCAGCGGGGCCGGTCGAAGCCACCCCCGCCGCGGCGGTCCTGGCGCGCCTGCGCCTCGTTCACACGGAGCGTCCGGCCACCAAAGTTGTGGCCGTCCAGCGCCTGCATCGCCTTCGCGGCGTCGTCGTTCGACATCTCCACGAAGCCGAAGCCGCGCGGTCGACCGGTCTCGCGATCGATCGGTAGGGAGCAGTCCACCACCTCACCGTACGCGCCGAAGAGCTGGCGCACCTCATCTTCGCTGGCGCTGTAAGGCAGGTTGCCGACGTAGATCCTCTGAGTCACTGTCTCGCACTTCCAGCCGGTTCATCCGGCATCACTCGCGCCGGGCCCGCGGCCCGACGACACACTTGCTCCTCAGAATCGACGCCGGACGGCAGGAAGTTCGAACCGGAGGCCATCTGAGGGACGCCCATGGCGGGCGTCGTCGGCCACATCGTAACACGGGAGCCGCGCGGCGGAGAGCGCCGCGCCCGGCGGACGGGCGAGCGCGGCCGTGAGAGGCCGCGCACACCGTCAGATGAAGCGGCAGAGAAGCGTCGCGTGGCGGCGGCGCGTGGTGTCGCCGGACCGCCGTCCGGCGGATACTCCTCGCGGGGAGGGAATGCCGTGACCCTCGAAGGTGCAGGCGCACTCGTCGATCTCAGCCACCCGATCGAGGACGGGATGCGCACCTACCCGGGCCTGCCCGCCCCCGAAGTGAGCGAGCACCTCACGCGCGCCGCCTCGCGCGCGCTCTACGCGCCCGGCACCGAGTTCTCGGTCGGCCGCATCGCTATGGTCGGCAATACCGGAACCTACCTGGACGCCCCCTTTCACCGTTTCGAGGCCGGCGCCGACCTTGCCGGCCTGCCGCTCGCCGCACTCGTCGATCTGCCGGGCATCGTGCTGCCCTTCGTCCCGCCCCGCCAACGCGTCATCGACGGGCACTCTCTCGACCGCGCTCTCGCGGGCCGGGACGCCCGCGGCCACGCCGTGCTGCTCCACACCGGCTGGGCGGCGCGCTGGGGGAGCGACGCCTACCTCGACGCGGGCCGCCATCCCTATCTCTCGCGCGAGGCCGCGGCGCGGCTCGCCGCCGCCCGCGTCGCGCTCGTCGGCATCGATTCGCTCAACATCGACGATCCGGCCGACGGCGAGCGCCCCGCGCACACGATTCTCCTGGGCGCCGGCATCCCGCTGGTCGAGCACCTGTGCAACCTCGATGCGCTCCCCGAGCGGGGTTTCCGTTTCAGCGCCGCCCCCGCGCCGGTGCGCCGCATGGGGAGCTTCCCGGTGCGCGCCTACGCGCGGCTCACCGGCGACGCGGACCGCAGCGCGCGGGAGTGAGGGTCCGTCGGCCGGTTCGCTTGCCGCGGCGAGCCGCCCCGCACAGACTGTCGCCTACGATGTCCGTGGTGCTTGTCGTCGAGGATGATCCGGCCACGCGCGAGGCCATCACGTACAACCTCGAACGGGACGGCCACCGCGTCCTGACGGCCGCGGACGGCGTTGCGGGGCTCGACGCGGCGCGCGAGCAGCGTCCCGACCTCCTGCTGCTCGACATCATGCTCCCCCGGCTCTCGGGCCTCGACGTCTGCCGCATGCTCCGGACCGAGCAGTCCGTCCCCATCCTGCTGCTCACGGCGCGCGGGGCCGAGGCCGACATCGTGACCGGCCTCGATCTCGGCGCCGACGACTACATCACGAAGCCCTTCTCGATGCGCGAGCTCAGGGCCCGCGTCGCGGCGGCGCTCCGCCGGGACCGCCGCCCGCGCCCCGAGCCCCGGGAGGGTGACGCGCCGACGCGCCGGGGGGCGCTCGCCGTCGGCGGCGTCTCCCTCGACCTCGACCGGCGCACGGCGAGGTGCGACGGACGCGACGTCACGCTGCGCCCGCGCGAGTTCGACCTGCTCGCCTACCTGATGCGGAACCGCGGCCGCGTCCTCTCCCGGGAGCAGATCGTGGCCGCGGTCTGGGGCGACGCGTACCGAGGCGGAACGCGCACCGTGGACGTCCACATCCGCTGGCTCCGCGAGAAGCTGGAGGACGACCCCGCACGGCCGCGGCGCATTCGCACCGCACGCGGCGTCGGGTACGAATTCGCGCTGTGAGCGGCCCGCGCGCGGCCCTGCTCGGCGCAACGGCGGGTGCCCTTCTGCTGGCGATCGCCGGCGTGCCGGCTGTCGCGCTTCTCGCGGCGCTCGCGGTGTTCGCGCTCGGCGTCGACGCCCTCGCCGGGCGGGGGCGTTCGCGGCCCCCACCTCCCAGCGCCGAGACCTCGCCCCGGGCCGTCCCGGCGGCGGTCGAAGCGGTGGCCGAGGCGTTGCCCTGCGGCGTGCTGCTCCTGGACGCGGACGAGCGCGTGCTGGCCGTGAACCGTGCGGCCGCCGACCTCGCCGGGCGGCCGCGGAACGAGCTGGTCGGCATCTCCCTCATACGAGCGCTGCGCCACCACACTCTCTCCGGGCTCGTCCGCGCTCCCGGCGAGGTTGCCTCGGAGGCCGAGCTCGAGAGCGGTCGTCGCGTGCGCGCGACGGCCGCTTTCGTCGAGGCGGGATCCGTGCGGTGTGTCCTCGTGCTCGACGACGTCACCGAGCTTCACCAGGCGAGACGGGCGCGGACGGAGCTCGTCGGCAACGTCTCGCACGAGCTGCGCACGCCGCTGACCGCGGCGCGCGCCCTCGCCGAGACCCTCGAGCGGGAGCTCGCCGAAGGCGACGGCGGCCCGGAGGGCCGTGAGGCGCGCTTCGCGAGGCAGCTCGTGGAGGAGATCGACCGCCTCGGCCGGATCGTGGACCGCCTGCTCCGGCTATCGCGGCTCGAGGCGGCCGAGGAGTCCTTCGACGTCGACCTGCTCGACAGCGCGGCCGTCCTTGAGGAGGCCGCCGCGCGCATCGCGCCGCTCGCGGCGGCGCGCAGCGTGCGGATCGAGGTGGCCGCCACGCCGCTGGCACTGCGGGCCGACCGCGAACGGCTGCTGGAGGTGCTCTCCAACCTGCTCGACAACGCGCTGCGCGCGAGTCCCCCGGACGGGGCGGTCACGCTTCGCGCCCTCGCCGAGGGAGACGACGTGCGCATCGAGGTCAGCGACGAGGGGGTGGGGATCCTCCCGTCGGAGCGCGATCGCATCTTCGAGCGCTTCTATACGGGCGACGCGGCACGTGCCGCAGGAGCGGCGGGGACCGGACTCGGCCTCGCGATCGCACGCCATATCGTGCGGCGTCTCGGCGGGCGCATCTGGGTCGCCGACCGGGGGCCCGGCGCCACTCTCTGCGTGGCCCTCCCCCGGGCGGAGGCGGGACCGAGCGGCGATGGGGGCGATCCCGACCCCGAGCGTTAACGGGGATTTAACGTTCCGGTCGGAGCCTCTGCGACGGGCGCGAGCGTGGCCGCGCCGAGCGTCCCCGCGGTCGGTGCGCGCCGGCGTGCGGTGGCGACGGTCGAGGAGGCATGGTGGCGGCGAGCGCCAACCAGGTGCGATTCGCGCGCAATCGCCGACGTCACCTCATCGAACAGGCCATCGGAGGCGCGCTCTTCGCCTGCGCCTCCGTCACCGTCGTCACGACGGTCGGTATCGTCGTCATCCTCCTCGGCGAGGGCGCGACCTTCTTCCAGGACGTCTCGGTCATCGAGTTCCTCACCAACGACCGCTGGACGCCGCTCTTCGCCTCCAAGAACTTCGGGGTGCTGCCGCTCGTGTCGGGCACGCTGCTGATCGCGGTCGGCGCCTCTCTCGTGGCGCTGCCGATCGGCACCGTCTCGGCTGTCTTCCTCTCCGAGTACGCCTCGCCGCACGTGCGCGGCGTTGTGAAGCCCGTGCTCGAGGTGCTGGCGGGCATCCCGACCGTGGTCTACGGCTACTTCGCGCTCACCTTCATCACCCCGCTGCTGCGCGACTCGTTCTTCCCCGAGCTCGGACCGTTCAACGCGGTCTCCGCGATCGTCGTGGTCGGCGTGATGATCATCCCGATGGTCTCCTCGCTCTCCGACGACGCCATGCGGGCCGTTCCGGTCGCGCTGCGCGAGGGCGCCTACGGAGTCGGCGCCACCCGATTCGAGGTGGTGACGCGCATCGTCCTCCCGGCGGCGCTCTCCGGCATCGTCGCCTCCTACCTGCTCGCGATATCGCGGGCGATCGGCGAGACGATGGCGGTCACGATCGCCGCCGGCGCGACGCCGCACCTCACCTTCAACCCGCTGGAGAGCGTCCAGACGATGACCGCGTACATCGTGCAGGTCTCGCTGGGCGACACCCCGCACGGCTCTCTCGAGTACCGCACGATCTTCGCGGTCGGCGCGACCCTCTTCACGATGACGCTCGGGATGAACATCATCGCCAGGCGCGTCGTCGGGCGCTTCCAGGAGACCTACGAGTGAGCGTCGAGTCGGCCTACCGGCCGCGCCTCGCCTACCGGCACGCCGTCGGCACCGCCTTCCGGTGGATCACCGCCGCCGGGGCGCTGCTCGGGATCGTGCTGCTCGCCCTGCTGCTCACCGACGTCGCGCGTGACGGGACGCGCCTGCTCTCGTGGGACTTCCTGAACGCCTTCCCGTCGCGCTTCCCCGAGCAGGCCGGCTTCAAGGCCGCGCTCTGGGGCAGCATCTGGGTGATCGGCTTCACGGCCCTCTTGTCGTTCCCGATCGGGGTGGGCGCCGCCCTCTACCTCGAGGAGTACTCCGGCCGCGGGCGTCTGACGCGGCTGATCCAGCTCAACATCTCCAACCTCGCCGGCGTCCCGTCGATCGTCTTCGGCATCCTGGGCCTGCAGCTCTTCGTGCGCGGGACGCTCGGGTTCGGCCCCGATCTCGGCGGATTCGGCCGCTCGGTCATCGCCGGATCCCTCACACTCACGTTGCTGATCCTCCCCATCGTGATCGTCGCGGCACAGGAATCGGTGCGCGCCGTCCCCAGCTCGATCCGCGAGGCCTCCTACGGGGTCGGCGCGACGCGCTGGCAGACCGTCTGGCACCACGTCCTGCCGCAGGCCCTGCCCGGCATCCTCACGGGGATGATCCTCGCGCTCTCCCGCGCGATCGGCGAGACGGCGCCCCTGATCATGATCGGCGCCCTCACCTTCGTCGCCTTCGTGCCCGAGGGGCCGGGCGATCCCTTCACGGCGATGCCGATCCAGATCTTCAACTGGGTCGGCCGGCCCCAGGCGGACTTCCGGGACCTCGCGGCAACAGGGATCATCGTGCTCCTCGTCGTCCTGCTCGCGATGAACGCCGTCGCCGTGTACGTCCGACAGCGGACGCAGCGCAATGTCTGACGCGCGCGCCGAAGGGGCGCCGGCCGAGAGCGTCGACGGGCTCCACGCGGCAGGAGGGGAGGATGTTATGGTCGGAACGATTCCGGAGGGAGCACGGCCGCTCCCTCAGAAGGCTCCTGGGGCTCCTCTGATGTCGTCCGGAACCGGCACTCCCATCGCCTCCCCGGCGCCTGCAGCGAAGCCGCCCATCGACGTCGACGTCCCCGACCCGATCGTCGAGATCCGCGACTTCGACCTCTGGTACGGGAAGTTCCAAGCGCTGGAGGGGGTGAGCCTCCGCGTTCCTCGCAACCAGATCACCGCCCTCATCGGGCCGTCCGGCTGCGGGAAGACCACGCTCCTGCGCTCCATCAACCGGATGAACGACCTGATCCCCTACGTGCGGGCCCGGGGCGAGATCGCCGTCGACGGCCGCAACATCTATGACCCGGGAGTCGATCCGGTGGAGGTCCGGCGCGTCATCGGGATGGTCTTCCAGAAGCCGAACCCGTTCCCGAAGTCGATCCACCAGAACGTCGCCTTCGGCGCGCGCATCAACGGCTATCGCGGCGACATCGACGAGCTCGTCGAGCGCGCCCTGAAGCAGGCGGCGCTCTGGGAGGAGGTGTCGGACAAGCTCTCCGAGTCGGGCCTGACGCTCTCCGGCGGGCAGCAGCAGAGGCTCTGCATCGCGAGGGCGATCGCCGTCTCGCCCGACATCGTCCTGATGGACGAGCCCTGCTCGGCCCTCGACCCGATCGCCACCCAGCGCATCGAGGACCTGATGCGCAGGCTCGCCGAGGACTACACGATCGTCATCGTGACGCATAACATGCAGCAGGCGGCGCGCGTCTCCGACAGGACGGCGTTCATGCTCGCGGGCGACGACCGCACGGGTCGCCTGATCGAGTACGGAACCACCGATCAGATCTTCAGCACGCCGCGGGATGAGAGGACCGAGGCGTACATCACGGGTCGGTTCGGCTAGTCCGGAGTCTCCGGGCGGACGAGCGACTCTCGACGGGGGACAGGATGCCGCGGGAGGGATTTCACCGCGACCTCGAGCTGCTCCAGGACCAGATGCTCGAGCTGGGGTCGATGGTCGACCGCGCCATCGACCGCGCCCTCACCGCGCTCCTCGAGCGCAACATCCCGCTGGCCGAGGCCGTCGTTCGCGACGACGGCGAGGTCAACCGCATGCGCTACGACATCGACACCGAATGCCTCGCCCTGCTCGCGCAGCAGGCACCGGTCGCCGGCGACCTCCGCGTCATCGTCTCCGTGCTCTCCATCGTCGGGGAGCTCGAGCGCATCGGCGACCACGCCGAGGGGATCGCGCGGATCGTGATCATGATGGCGGACGAGCCGCTCGTGAAGCCGCTCGTCGACATCCCGCGCATGGCCGACCGCGCGCAGCAGATGCTGCGCGACTCGCTCACCGCCTTCACGGAGCGAGACGTGGAGGCGGCGTACCGCGTCGGGGAGGCGGACGACGTCGTCGACGAGCTGCAGGAGCGCGTCTACCACGACCTCGTCGAGATCATGCTGCGCGACCCCAGCGCCGTCCTCCCGTGCACGCACCTGCTCTGGGTCTCGCACAACCTCGAGCGCATCGCCGACCGCGCCACCAACGTCGCCGAGCGCGCCGTCTTCGCGGCGACCGGCACGCAGACCGAGATGAACATCTCCACCTACTAGCATCCGGCCGGCCCTCGGGGCGTGTGCTCATCCCCGCGTCCGCGCCCACCGGGCCGCCTTCCCCGCGCGCTAGAATCGCCAAACGGAGCGCGCCGGGAGCGCGCGCAGAGGGAGACCGGCAGATGGAGTGGTTGGACTCGCCCGATCAGGCCAACTTCCGCGCACAGGTGCGCGCGGTGATCGAGTCGCGGCTTCCCGCCCGCTACCGCGAGATGGCGGCCTCCGACGCGCCCACGGAGGAGCAGCCCTGGCAGGTGGACCGCATCTCGGAGGACCCGGAGCACCGCGCCGCCGCCGAGGAGTGGCGCGCGGCGCTCGCCACGCGGGGATGGGTGGCGCCGCACTGGCCCCGGGAGTACGGCGGCGCCGGCCTCTCGCCGATGAACCAGTTCATCCTCAGCGAGGAGATGGCGCGCGCCGGCGCGCCGCGCGTCGGCGGCACCGGGGTCGGCATTCTGGGGCCCGCGCTGATCATCCACGGCTCCGAGGAGCAGAAGCGCGAGCACCTGCCCAGGATCCTCTCCGGCGAGCGCGTCTGGGCGCAGGGCTTCTCCGAGCCGGGAGCCGGCTCCGACCTCGCCTCCCTGCAGACCCGCGCCGTGCGCGACGGCGACGAGTGGGTCATCAACGGTCAGAAGATCTGGACGACGCTCGCGCACACGGTCGACTGGCTCTTCGCTCTGGTACGCACCGACCCGGAGGCGCCGAAGCACCGCGGCATCAGCTTCCTGATGATGGACAAGGCGACGCCCGGCATCACCGTGCGCCCGCTGATCAATGCGGCGTTCCGCCACAACTTCAACGAGACCTTCTTCGAGGACGTCCGCGTCCCCGCCTCGCACCTCGTCGGGGAGGAGAACCGCGGCTGGTACGTCGCGATGACGCTGATGGACTTCGAGCGCTCCAACGTGGGGGGCGCGATCGCGCTGGAGCGCGCGGTGCGCCGTCTCGCGGACTACGCCGGGAGCGAGGCCCGCGAGCGCGCCCGCCTCACGCGGCTGCCGGCGCTGCGGCAGCTGCTGACCGGCCACCTGATCGAGGCGCACGTCCAGCTCAACTTCTCGCTGCGCATCGTCTCGATCCAGGCCCGCGGCGACGTGCCGAACCACGAAGCCTCGATCAACAAGCTATTCGGCTCGGAGGCCTCCCAGCGCCTGACGAACACGGCGACCAAGCTCTTCGGCCTCTACTCGAACCTCTGGGACGAGGACGAGCCGCTCTCGCCGATGCAGGGGTCGGTGGCACAGGAGTACTGCAACCAGATCCAGAACACGATCGCGGCCGGCACCTCCGAGATACAGCGCAACGTGATCGCGACCAGGGGCCTGGGACTCCCCCGGGCGTAGCCACGGGCCGAGGCGTAGCGCGCGCCGCGCGCGGCCGCGGGCGGCGGATCTCCGCCGCCGCTGCTACCATCGCCGCCGTATCCCTTCGGGGAGATGCCGCATGGCGACAGAACGCCCCCCTCTCTGGACACGCCGGCGCCTCCTCACGCTGATGGGCGCGA
>VYDC01000174.1:0-2613 GCA_009843585.1 Chloroflexota bacterium
GTGAAGCGCGCCCCCGCCGCCGGTGCGCTCTCGCTCACCGTGGGCGCGTCCACCACGAGGTCGGGGATGGCGCCGCAGAACGGCAGGCCCAACCGGGAGAAGTCGTTCCACTCGACGTTCCTCAGCGACTCCGGTACGCACCCGCTCAGTGCGTTCGAAGCGAGGTAGAGCTCTCTCAGGCTGGAGAGCCGACCCAGTGCAGGCGGTATCGATCCGGTGAGCTCGTTCCGGGAGAGGTAAAGCAATTCGAGCTCGGAAAGCTGCCCCAGGGCGGCCGGGATGTCGCCGCTCAGCTCGTTGCCACTGAGGCGCAAGTCCACCAGGCTCGAGAGCCGGGCCAGCGCGGGCGGGATCGTTCCCTCCAGGTCGTTGTTGCTGAGGTGCAACCTCACCAGGCTCGAGAGCCGGTCGAGTGCCGGCGGTATCGCTCCGCTCAGGTCGTTGTCGCTGAGGTCCAGCTCCTCGAGGCTGAGGAGCTGCCCGAGCCCCGCGGGGATCGCGCCGCTCAGGCCGTTGTCGCTGAGGTCCAGCTCCTCGAGGCTGGAGAGCTGTCCCAGAGCGCCCGGGATTCTCCCGCTCAGCTCGTTCCACGAGAGGTCCAGCTCGACGAGATTGGAGAGCCGACCCAGCTCAGCCGGGATCACGCCGCTCAAGTCGTTGAAATTGAGGTACAGCCCTTCCAGATTGGCGAGCTGTCCAAGCGCAGCCGGAATCTCGCCGCTGATCTGGCTGCGGGTGAGGCGCAGCGTGACAAGGTTGCCGAGCCGGCCCAGCTCAGCCGGGATCCCGCCGCTCAGCTGGTTGTAGCTCATGCGTAGCCACTGCAGCTCCGAGAGCTGTCCCAGTTCGGCCGGCAGCTCTCCGCTGAGGTCGTTCGAGGACAGCTCGAGGCGAACGACGCGTCCGCCGGGGTCGGTCGCGACGCCGTACCACCGCCTCAGCGGTTCGTCGCTCAGCCAGTTGGCGTCGTTCCTCCAGGCGGGTCCGCCCGTGGCGTGGTAGAGGGCGACCAGCGCCTCCCTGTCGGTCTCTGCATCCCCATCGGCCTCGGCGGGTGTGTGGCCGGGCGCGGGCGTGGACTCCGGCGCCGCCCAGGGGAGCGGTACGTCGATGATCGAGCTCGTCAGCCAGTGGTCCACACGCGCGGTCGTCGGGAAGAAGCGCGCTCGCGGAACGATCCGCTCGCCTTCCACGGGGTTGAATCCGAACTCGATCCGCCCGTCGGCGCGCAGCCGGGCCGTGATCTGTCCCAGGACGTCTCCGTCCGGCTCCACCGCGGATGAGACGAGCCAGCGGTCCACCCGGGCGGAGACGGGGAAGAACCGCCGGTCCGGCAGGAACAGCTCGCCGCCCTCGGGCCGGAAGCCGAACTCGACGCTGCCGCCGCTCAGGCGCCTCGCCAGGATCCGCCCCTGGAGGGCCTCGCCACCGGCCGTATCGAGGCCCTCGCCGGGAGCGGCCGATGTCGGCGATGTCGCAGCGCTCGGATCGCCTGCGGTCTCGACGAGCCACGTCCCGTCGCCCTGCGCGCTCGCGGAGAAGTCGTAGGTCAGGCCGTCGATGGTCGCTTCGCTGAGCTCGATGCTGCTGGCGCTGGTGAAGGACAGGAAGTGCCCTCGGCTCGACGAGTCGACCGAGAACTCGGCGGTGGCGCCGGGATAGGTGCAGCGCTCCCCGGGGCCGACGGCGAGCCCGGGGCGGCAGACGCCGTCCGTGTCCTGCGCGCTCACGAGAGCAGGCGCCGCGAGCGCCAGCAGCAGCATTGTCGCGGCCGCCAGCATCCACCGCGGTCGGCGATCGGCGCTTCGCGTGCCCGGGTCGTCGACGGCCCTCGCTCGGGCGGTCTGTGCGCCGTACTGCATGGAGCTGACTCTATCCCGCCGATAATTCGGTGGATGTAACTGCGTTGTAACTCTGCGTCGACAGTCCGTGACTTTCCTGTAACGCCTGCCCGTCGGGGAGCGCGATCACGGCGTCCATCGGCGCCGCCCGGTACCAGCGGAAGCGCAGCGGGCCTGGCCTACTGCTGGCCTACTGGCGGTATGCTGCGCCGCGGCACCGGTCGAGATGCGTGCGGGAGATCCGGGCGATGGAACGCGAGACGATCCTCTACGAGCCGCGGGGCGAGGTCGTGGTCATCACGATGAACCGCCCCGAGTCCCTCAACGCGCTGAACGAGCAGCTCCACCACGACCTGGGCGACGCCTGGGAGGCGTTCAAGGCGGACGACGCGCTTCGCGTCGCCATCATCACCGGCGCGGGGCGGGCGTTCTGCGCCGGTGCCGACCTGAAGGAGCGCGCGATGTACGCGCGCCGGGGGAGACAGCCGCCCCGCGCGGAGCGCCGCGACTGGAGGCGGTTCGGCCTCCCCGGGCCGCACGAGATCCCCAAGCCCATCATCGCCGCGGTGAACGGCATCTGCGTCGGCGGCGGTCACGGCATCGCGCTCGACTGCGACATCCGCATCGCCTCCACCGCCGCGCGCTTCGGCGATCTCGAGATCCGGGCGGGGCAGGTGGGCCGCATCGACCTGCTCGTCAAGGCCTACCCGCCGGCGGTCGCGAGCTACTTGGGGCTGACCGGCGAGATGATTCCGGCGGAGCTCGCGCACAG
>VYDC01000174.1:2623-6457 GCA_009843585.1 Chloroflexota bacterium
CCTGGTCGAGCCCGACGAGCTGCTGGAGACGGCGCTGGAGATCGCGGAGAAGATCCTCCGGAACCCGCCGCGGGCGGTCGAGGTCTACAAGGACGTGGCGCTGCACGCGCTGCGGTACGGAGAGGCGCGCGACTACCTGCACCACGCCGCGAAGAGCGTCCTGGCCTCCAGCGACTACCGCGAGGCCGTCACCTCCTTCGCCGAGGGGCGCGAGGCGAGTTTCACCGGCGACTAGCGCCGGTCCGGGGGGCGCCGTGGCCGCGTACGAGCTGGCGATCGTCGGAGGGGTCGTCGTGACGGCCCGCGGCGAGTGGCGCGGCGAGATCGCCGTCTCCGGGGGACGGATCGCCGCGCTCGCGGAGCCGGGCACGACCCTCGACGCCGACCGCACCCTCGACGCCACCGGCTGCCACGTGCTCCCCGGCGTCATCGACCCGCACGTGCACATGCCGTCAGGCGACGCCTTCGCCGCGATCTGCGAGCGCGAGACCGCGTCGCTCATCCGCGGAGGCGTCACCACGGCGATGGTCTTCGTCGCCTCGCCCCACGAGCCCTACGGGCCCCTGCTCGCCCGGCAGGCAGCGGCCGTGGGGAGCGCCGCCTACTGCAACATCGCCTTCTCGCCCATCATCGAGTCGATGGAGCACGTCCGCGAGCTCCCGGAGCTCGCCCGCGAGCACGGGGCGACCTCCTACAAGATGTACTTCGCCGCCGGCGGCAGGGAGCTCTATCCGGAGACCGTCGCGGTCGACGACGGCGTGCTCTACGAGGCGCTGGGCCAGATCGCGGCGCTCGGCGACCCGGCCGTCGCGATGGTCCACGCCGAGAACTGGGAGATCGCGGCCGTCCTGCAGGAGCGCCTGCGCGCCGAGGGGAGGCGCGACCCGGCCGCCTGGAGCGAGTCGCGCCCGAACCCCCTCGAGGAGGAGTGCATCCGCCGCGCCGCCTACTACGCGGAGCTCCAGGGCTGCCCGCTCTACGTCGTGCACATGAGCACCGCCGAGGGCCCCCGCGTGATCCGCGAGATGCGCGCGCGCGGCGTGCGCATCGACGGCGAGACGTGCCCGCACTACCTCGAGGTGCACGCCGAGCACGAGAAGGCGGCGCTCGCGAAGTACAACCCGGCCGTCAAGTGGCGCGCCGACAACGAGGCGCTCTGGCGGGCGCTCGCCGACGGCGGCGTGAGCTGCATGGGGTCCGATCACATCCCGATACGCTGGGAGCAGAAGAGCGCCGGCGGCTTCGACGACATCTGGGAGGCGCGCGGCGGCGTCCCCGGCTCGGCGACGATCCTCCCCCTCCTGCTCGCGCGCGGCGTGAGCGAGGGCCGCCTCACGCTGCCGCAGGTGGTGCAGGTGACGAGCGCCAACGCCGCGCGGCTCTTCGGGCTTGAGGGGAAGGGGCGCATCGCGCCGGGAGCCGACGCCGACCTGGTCGTGGTCGATCTCGCTCGCGAGGTCGACTTCCGCGCGGAGCGCCTCGGCGTCGACTACTCGCTCTTCGAGGGCGAGCGCTTCCGCGGCTGGCCGGTGGCGACGGTGCTCTCAGGGCGCGTGGTGATGGAGGAGGGCGAGGTCTCGGGGAGCCCCGGCGACGGCCGGTACGTGCGGCGCGAGCTGGAGGGGGCGGCGTAGCCGCCCCGTCGCGCCGGGTCAGGCGAGCGGGAGGCGATGAGCGATGCCGCGCATATGGGACGAGGTGATCCCGGAGTCGGAGCGCGAGATCTGGGCGGCCGCCGGCTACGGGCGCCGGGGCGAGTTCGGGGCGCGACCGGCCGTGCTGGTGGTCGACGTCAGCTACGACTTCACCGGGGACCGGCGCGAGCCGATCCTCGAGTCGCAGAGGCGCTTCCACAACTCCTGCGGCGAGGCGGCGTGGGATGCCGTCGAGCAGATCCGGGTCCTGCTCGCCGAGGCGCGGGCGCGCGGCGTCCCGGTCTTCTACACCACGGGCCCGAGCGAGGCGACGCTCGTGCAGCGCGGCGGCTGGCTCTGGAAGAACCCCCGCGGCGAGACCCGCGCCAAGTCGGAGATCTCGCGTCGCATCGGGATGCAGATCGTCGAGGAGATCGCGCCCGAGCCCGGGGAGATCGTGATCGAGAAGACGAAGCCGGCGGCCTTCTACGGGACGCCGCTCGCGAGCTACCTCACGCTGCTCGGCATCGACGACCTCATCATCTGCGGCACCGCGACCTCGGGCTGCGTGCGGGCGACCGTGATCGAGGCCTTCAACCTCAACTACCACGTCCAGGTCGTGGAGGAGTGCACCTTCGATCGCGGCGAGGTGACGCACCGCGTCAACCTCTTCGACGTCCACAACAAGTACGGGGACGTGCTGCCGCTTGAGGAGATCGTCGCGTACCTGCGCTCGCTCCCCGACGACACCTACGCCGGGATCGAGCGCTACCGCGCCGACGTCCGGCCCGGCGGAGCGGGGGCGCCGTGATCACCGACTCGCAGATCCACCTCTGGGAGGAGAACCGGCCCGATCGCCCGTGGACGGCGATCAGCGAGCCCAACCTCCCCGAGCCCTACGGCCCCGAGCGCTTCCTGCCGGTGCTCGATCGCGCCGGAGTCGGGCGCGCGGTGATAGTGCCGCCCGGCTTCATGGGGACGAACAACGAGTACGGCCTCGAGTGCGCCGCCCGCCACCCCACCCGGCTCGCCGTGATGGGGCTCATAGACCCGTCCGCGCCGGACGCACCCGAGCGGGTCGCAGGGTGGCTCTCGCAGCCGGGGATGATCGGCATCCGCACGCATGTGCACGCGCGCCTGCGCGCCTTCTGGGGCACGGACGAGGCCGCCGATCCGTTCTGGGCGGCCTGCGAGCGCCACGACGTGCCGGTCGCCGTCTTCAGCACCGGGGCGAAGGACTACGTGGACCGCATCGCGGAGCGCCACCCCGGCCTGCGCCTGATCGTCGATCACATGGGCCTGCCGGTCGCCGAGGCGCTCGCCGGCGCCGGCGGCGACGCCGTGGCGAGCCTGGACCACCCGGAGATCACCCAGATGCTCGCGCTCGCGCGGCACCCCCGCGTGGCGGTGAAGGTCTCGGCGAAGCCCCCCTTCGACCGCTCCCCCACCGGCGTCGAGCTCGTGCGCCGGGTCTTCGAGGCGTACGGGCCCGAGCGCCTCTTCTGGGGCACCGACTACACGCAGGCGCTGCGCATCGGCTACGAGCGCTACGAGGAGCAGCTGGACGTGATCCGCCTGCGTGCCGACTTCCTCAGCGACGCGGATCGCGCCTGGATCCTCGGGCGGGCGCTCGCCGAGTACCTCGGCTGGCCCGACGGCGCGGAATCGACCGCGCTCGCACGGCGGTAGCCGCCGCGCGGCGCCGGGCGCCGTCGAGATCCCCTGAGGCCGTCCGGGCGCCCCTAGTGCGGGTTCTCGGCCGCGGCCGGCGTCTCCAGGTCGGTCGCGCTGCCGCGGCGGAAGCCCGCCTCGAGCAGCGAGTCGACGAGCGCGTCGAAGGCGGCCGCCCCGTCGACGTCGAGCCGCATGCGGACGCGCGCCACCCCGACCGGGAGCTCGGGCGACCTCAGGTCGTGGTCGATCTCGACGATGTTGACGCCCGCGTCGGCGATCGCTCCCGTGATGCGCGCCAGCTCGCCCGGCACATGCGCCGAGGCCACGGTGAGGGTGCGCTGCCGCCCGTCGACCGCGAGACCGCGGGCCAGGAGCCACCCCAGGCGGTTGACGTCGATGTTGCCCCCGGAGACGACCGCCACCGTGGGCCCGGCGGGCTCCACGCGGCCTGAGATCAGCGCCGCGCCCCCCAGCGCCCCGGCCCCCGCCGCCACGAGGTGCGCGCGCTCCAGCAGGAAGAGCAGGG
>VYDC01000174.1:6467-8756 GCA_009843585.1 Chloroflexota bacterium
GAGCGGCCGCGGCGCGCCGGCCTCCAGCGAGTCGAGGATCCCGGGCATCGCCTGCGTCTGGACGCCGATGACCCGGGCCCCGGGGCAGCGCGCCTTCACGGCGACGGCCACACCCGCGAGCAGCCCGCCCCCGCCCGCCGGAACCAGAATCGTCCGGAGGTCGGGCACGTCCTCCGCGACCTCGAGGCCCAGCGTCCCCTGTCCCGCCACGATGGCGGGGTGGTTGTAGGGCGGGACGTAGAGCAGCCCCCGCTCGGCCGCCAGCGCGCGCGCGCGCTCCTGGCACGCCGCGAGCGGTCCGTCCAGGAGCTCGATCTCGGCGCCGTACTCGCGCGTGGCGCGGCGCTTCGCGAGGGGCGCCTGACGCGGCATCACGACGGTCGCCGGCAGGCCGACCTCGCGCGCGGCGAGCGCGACCCCCTGCGCGTGGTTTCCGGCCGAGCCGGCGACCACCCCCGGCGGTCGCGGCTGCGCGGTGGCGAGCATGTTCGAGGCGCCGCGCATCTTGAAGGAGCCGGTGCGCTGCAGGCTCTCGCACTTCAGCGAGACCGGGACGCCGAGGCGCGCGGTGAGCCGGGGCGAGGGCCAGAGCGGCGTCCGGCGCACCATGCCGGCGATGCGGCGGGCGGCCCCCTCGACCTCCGCGATCCCGACGGTTTCGGCGCTCATGAAAGGACGATCGCAGCTTTTTTGCATTCTGGCGAGCGCCGGCCGGCGCCGCCCCGTACGATGCCGCCGTCGGCCGGAGTCCGGGTCCCGCGGGGCGGGCGGTCTGGGAGAGCGATGAGCGATGACGTGCGGGCGATCGACTGCGTCGTCAACATCTGGACGCCGGAGGCGCTCGTCCACCGGCCGATGTGGCGAGAGACCTTCCTGGTCGGCAAGATCGGCGCCGATCCGGGGCTCGTCTCAGGGCTCACGCTGCCCGAGCTCATCGACCGCATGGACGCCGCCGGGGTCGAGCGCGCCTTCCTCGTTGCCGTGCGCGCGGGGCCGGAGCATCACCCGACGTCGGCGCGCATCCCGTACGAGGTCGTCGCCGACGCCGTCTCCCAGCACCCCGACCGCCTCTACGGCCTCGCCGGCGTGGATCCGACCGAGGGGATGGCGGGCGTCCGCGAGCTCGAGCGCGCCGTCACCGAGCTCGGCTTCATCGGTGCCCACTTCTATCCACACTGGTTCGAGCTCCCCCCCGACCACGCG
Organism: Chloroflexota bacterium; assembly: GCA_009843585.1. GTDB lineage: Bacteria > Chloroflexota > Dehalococcoidia > UBA2979 > UBA2979 > VYDC01. The sequence goes on from VYDC01000174.1 coordinate 7,671, forward strand.
AAGATGTACCCGTTCTACGCGAAGTGCGTGGAGCTCGGCGTTCCCATACAGATGCAGGTCGGCCAGTCGCTGATCTACGCCCCGGACCGACCGCTCCGGTCGACGGGGCGGCCCATCGCCCTCGACGCCGTCGCATGCGACTTCCCGGAGCTGGTGCTGGTAGGCATCCACGTCGGCATCCCCTGGACATCGGAGATGATCGCGATGGCGTGGAAGCACCCGAACGTCTACATCGGGTCGGACGCGCACTCGCCCCGCTACTGGCCGCCGGAGTTCGTCCGCTACATCGACAGCTACGGACAGGACAAGGTGATCTTCGGCACCGACTTCCCTGTGCTCGACTTCGCGCGGACGATGCGCGAGATCGACGAGCTGGGTCTCCGGCCGGGACCGCGGCGCAAGCTCCTCCGCGACAACGTCGCCCGCGTCTACGGCCTGGAGCTCTAGCGGGGCGGGCGCGGTGGGGGACGCGCCGGAGACGGCGCCCGCGGCCTCGGAGCGCGGGCCGCTCGGCGAGGTCGCCCGGCTCTTCCTGCTGCTGGGGACGACCGCCTTCGGAGGTCCGGCTGCGCACATCGCGATGATGCGCGATCAGGTCGTCACCCGGCGCCGCTGGATCTCGGACGCGCACTTCCTCGATCTGCTCGGGGCGACGAACCTGATCCCCGGGCCCAACTCGACCGAGCTCGCCATCCACCTCGGCTACCGGCGCGCCGGCTGGCGCGGCCTCGTCGTCGCCGGTCTCTGCTTCATCGTCCCGGCGGCGCTGATGGTGCTGGCGCTCGCCTGGGCCTACGTCGAGTACGGCGCGCGGCCGTGGGCCCAGGACCTCCTCTACGGGGTGAAGCCCGTCGTCATCGCCGTCGTCTTAAGCGCGATCGTGGGGCTCGGGCGCACCGCCGTGAGCGGGCCGCTGCTCGCCGCCGCCGGCCTGGCGGTCTTCGCGCTCTTCCTCGCGGGCGGGGACGAGCTCGTGCTCCTCTTCGGGGGCGCGCTCGCCGTGGCGCTCATCCGGGGCGGGCTCGCCCTCCGCCGCGGCGACGCCGCGGCGGCGCTGCCGCTCGCCCTCCTCGCCGCCCCCTCAGG
>VYDC01000174.1:8766-18611 GCA_009843585.1 Chloroflexota bacterium
ACCTTGAGCATCACCAGGAAGAGCGTGAGCGGCTACTCCGCGCTCACGCTCTTCCTGGTGATGCTCAAGGTCGGGGCGCTCCTCTACGGCTCCGGCTACGTCCTGCTCGCCTTCCTGCGCGGCGACCTGGTCGATGCCCTGGGCTGGCTCACCGACCAGGAGCTCCTGGACGCGATCGCCGTCGGGCAGGTCACGCCCGGCCCCGTCTTCACGACGGCGACCTTCGTCGGGTACCTCGTGGGCGGGATCGGCGGCGCGGTCGTCGCGACGGTCGCGATCTTCGTGCCGTCGTTCCTCTTCGTCGGCCTGCTGGGACCGCTCCTCCCCCGCCTACGCCAGCACCGCTGGACGGCCGCCCTGCTCGACGGCGTCAACGTCGCGGCGCTCGGCCTGATGGCCGCGGTCACGGTCGTCCTGGCCCGCGACGCCGTCGTCGACGTGGTGTCCGGGGCGCTCGCCGTCCTGGCGGCGGTCGCGCTGGTGCGCTTCCGGGTGAACTCGGTGTGGCTCGTGCTCGCAGGCGGGATGATCGGCATCCTCTACCGCGGGCTGGGCGGCTGAGGCGCCCGCCCCGGTGGCGGGCGCCGGGAGGGAGGACGAGAGATGGCGGAGCCGGCGAAGGCGCGGGAGGTCCGCATCGAGCGAAGCGAGCGGCGCGTGCGCGTGCGCGCCTGCGGCGAGTGGATCGCCGACACGGCCTCCCCGCTCCTGATGCTCGAGCGGGGCCGCGTGCCGGTCTACTACCTGCCCAAGGGCGACGTCCGCATGGACCTCCTCGAGCGCGCACCCGGGCGGACGCACTGCGACACCAAGGGCGAGGCCGCGTACTACACGCTGCGCGTCGGCGGCCTCGTCGAGGAGGGTGTCGCGTGGAGCTACGAGCACCCGATCCCGGGCAGGGAGCAGCTCGCCGAGTACATCGCGTTCTACTGGGACCGGATGGACCACTGGTTCGAGGAGGACGAGGAGGTCTTCGTCCATCCCCGGGACCCCCACAAGCGGGTCGACGCCATCCGCAGCTCGCGCCACGTGCGCGTGGTGATGTCCGGAGAGACCGTCGCCGAGACGACGCGCCCGGTGCTGCTCTTCGAGACCGGGCTCCCGACGCGCTACTACATCCCGCCCCAGGACGTCAGGCTGGAGCTGCTCGAGCCCTCCGGGCGCCGCACGCAGTGCCCCTACAAGGGGGTCGCCTCCTACCACTCCGTCCGCGTCGGAGGCGCGCTGGCCGAAGACGTCGTCTGGCACTACCCCTTCCCGATCCCGGAGTGCCCGAAGATCGAGGGGCTGCTCGCCTTCTACAGCGAGAGGGTCGACCTCTACGTCGACGGAGTGCTCCAGGAGCGTCTGCCCGGGCGCACCGGCTAGTCCGTCCGGCCCTCCCGGCGGCCGCCGGCGCGGGCGGCCGCCTCGCTACACGCCGGCGAGCGACTCCGCGACCGATGCGAGGGGCTCCGCCGCGAGCAGCCGCGAGGTGGCCGGTCCCGGCGGCGGCGCGGCGGGATCGAGCAGCTCCTCGAAGCGATCGACGTCGTGCGCGAGCGACGGGCAGTCGAGCTCGACGAGCCGCCGCCCTCGCTCGAGCGCGAGCCGGCGGTGCGCCTCGCCGGAGCGCTCCCCGAAGGCGAGCGGGATCGCGCCGGGGGGCGAGAGGCCCAGCGCCCCGGTCCCGCCGTCGGCGGCCTCCACCAGCACGACGTCGGCCCGGTCGAGCGCCCGCAGGGTGCGCGCGATGTCGTGGGGCTGCGCGCGCGGCTGATCGGCGGGAACCACCAGCGCCGACCCCGACCGCCGCACCTCGTCCGAGCCGAGCCCGAGCTCCACGGCGGCGCGGTAGCCCGAGCCCGCATCCTGCAGGTGCCTCGCGCCGGCGCGGGCGATCAGGTCGCCGTAGGCCTCGTCCGGCGAGAGCACCAGCAGCGGGCCGGCGTGGGCGGCGCGCACCGCGGCGAGCACGTCGCCCAGCATCGCGCGCACGAGCGCCTGCCGCGCCTCCACGGGCAGATCCGAGGCGAGGCGCGACTTCGCCTCCGAGAGCGGCTTGACCGGCACGAGCACGACCGTGCGGCTGGCGAGGGGCAGGCTCACGGGCGCCACCGGCCGAGCAGCGACCCGGCGAGCGCGGCGCGGCGCGCCCTGGAGGTCATCATCGTGTCCGCGACCAGGGGCTCGAGGCCCAGCCCGGCCACGGCCGGCGCCAGGCCCGCGTCCACCTCGTCGAGCACGAAGACGTCGCAGAGCCCGCGCAGCAGCCGGGCGACCCCGAGCGCCGAGACCTCGTGCCCGAGCGAGCGCAGCATCGCGGCCGCGGGTCCCTTCACGGCCCTGCCGCCGACGATCGGGCTGACGGCGAGACGCGGCGCCCGGGCGGCCTCCAGCGCCTGACGGACGCCCGGAACCGCCAGCAGGGGCGCCACGGAGACGAAGGGGTTGGAGGGCGCCAGCAGCACCAGGTCCGCCTGCGCGATCGCATCCAGCACGCCGGGGGCGGGCCGCGCGCCCTCGGCGCCGGGGAAGCGGACCCCGCGGACCTCGTCCTGCTGCCCGCGGCGCACGAAGTACTCCTGGAAGGCGAGCTCTCCCTCGTCGGTCTGAATGAGCGTCGGGTGCGGATCGTCGGTGACGGGGAGGAGCCGGGCCCGGACGCCGAGCGCCGAGGCGAGCTCCGCCGTCACCTCCGAGAGCGGACGGCCGGCCCCAAGCAGGGCCGTGCGGCGGAGATGCGTCGCGAGATCGCGGTCGCCGATCCGGAACCACGCGTCGCCGCCCAGCGCGGAGAGCGCCTCCAGCACCACGGTGCTGTCGTCCCGGAGCCCCCACCCCTCGCCGCCCTCGCGGCCCGAGAGCGTGTAGAGAACGGTGTCGAGATCCGGGGAGATGCGGAGGCCCTGCCACTCGAAGTCGTCGCCCACGTTGACGACCACCGTGAGCTCCGAGCCGGGCTCAGCGCACGCGACGCCGTCGGCGAGCCGGGCGCCGCCCACGCCGCCCGCGAGCACCGTCACGCGCCGCGGGCGATCCGGGCCGGGGGTCTCATCGCTCACGTCGGTCCCCTTCGCTCCGGCGGCGTCCGCCCGGCGTCGCGCGGGGCGAGCCATGATACCGCCCCGGGTGCCCGCTCCACCCCGGCCGACCTCGCGGGCCGCTGCTATAGTCGGCGCGCGGAGGGGGAGAGAGATGGACTGGGCAGACACCGAGGAGCAGGCGGCGTTCCGCCGGGAGGTTTCCGACTTCATCGAGGAGCGCCTCCCCGAGCTCTACCGGCTGCGCCGGAGCGGCGGCAAGGGCCCCGGCGTGCACAACAGCGACTGGCAGTTCGACCTGATGCTCGGGGAGCGCGACGCGCAGGAGGCGGCGCGCGAGTGGGCCGAGGCGCTGGCGGAGCACGGCTGGTCGGCCCCGCACTGGCCGCCGGAGTACGGCGGCGCCGGTCTCACCGCGATGGAGCAGTTCATCTTCAAGCAGCAGCTCGCGCGGCAGGGGGCGCCGGTCGTCGGCGGGCCCGGCGCCGCGATGCTGGGCCCCACGCTCATCCACCACGGCACGGAGGAGCAGCGGCGGGAGTTCCTCCCGAAGACGCTCTCCGGCGAGATCACCTGGGCGCAGGGCTACTCGGAGCCCGGTGCGGGCTCCGATCTCGCCTCGCTCCAGACCCGCGCCGTCCGGGACGGCGACGACTACGTCATCAACGGCCAGAAGATCTGGACCTCGATGGGCCACAAGGCGAGCTGGTTCTTCATGCTGGTCCGCACCGACCCCGACGCTCCCAAGCACCGCGGGATCTCGTTCCTGCTCCTGCGCAAGGACACGCCGGGCGTCGAGGTGCGGCCTCTCATCTCCGGCGGCTGGGAGCACGCGACGAACGAGTCCTTCTACGAGAACGTGCGCGTGCCGGTCACGCAGCGAATCGGCGAGGAGAACCGCGGCTGGTACGTGGCGATGACGCTCCTCGACTACGAGCGATCGAACATCACCGGCGCCGTCGACCATCGCAAGGATCTCGACGAGCTCATCGCGTACCTCAACACGGACGAGGGGCGGCGGCGCTCGCGCACCTCAGAGCTCGACTCGACGCGCGAGCACGTGACGAACCGCTACATCGAGACCGAGGTGCTCGCGCAGTTCGCGATGCGCATCATCTCGATGCAGCACTCAGGCCAGATCCCGAACTACGAGGCCTCGATGTCGAAGGTCTTCGGCGGGACGCTCTACCAGCAGGTGCAGCAGACCGGCATGAAGGTCTTCGGCCTCTACTCGCAGCTCTGGGAGCCGGCGGAGGAGCACGCGCCGCTGGCCGCGCGCTACACACAGAGGTCGGTGCACACGATCTCGGCCTCGATCGCCGGCGGCACGCACGAGATCCAGCGCAACATCATCGCCTCGCGGGGACTCGGGCTGCCCCGAGGCTAGAGGCGCGCGACCGCGGTCAGGGGCAGGCGCGTCGGCGCGGGCCCGGCGCGCGCCGGGCCCGCGGCGTCAGCCGGCCGCGCTCACGCGCGCGCCGTCGCCACGCCGACGGCGGTGAGCTCGCCGTCCTGGTTCTCTGCCCAGACGCGGGCCCGGTGCCGGCCCCGCTCGTCGAGACCGAGCAGCGCCCCCTGCGCGGTGAGCACGTCGCCGCCGTGGACGCGCTGGATGAAGCGCACGTCGAGCGACCCGCCTGAGGTGTAGGCCTCGCCGAAGCGCTCGGTTGCGAGCCGGCTGAGCAGCCCGAAGCTGAGCGCCCCCTGGGCCGTCGTGCGCGTCTCGCCCTGCTGGCGGGCGAGATCGGCGCTCGAGTGCTCGTTGCGATCTCCCCCCTCGAAGTCGGCCATGTGCTCCTGCGTCACCGGGTAGGTGATCGGGCCGAAGCGCTCGGCCCCCTCGGGCGCCTCCGGCGGGCGTCCGCCGCTGGGGCGCTCGGGCCACTTGCGGGCCTCCTCCTCCGGGACCCCCGAGAACCAGTTCTTCCCGTTGCGCTGGAGCAGCCGCCCGTCGACCCGCGCCTCGATGTGCCAGTCGACGAAGCCGCGGCCCCGCCGGGTGTACTTGTCGGTCACCTCGCCGGTGACCTCTATCGGGACGCCCACCGGGATCGGCGCGTGAAACTCCGCCCAGTAGCGCGCGAGCGCCGCGCCGCCGGGGGAGTTGCGCGGGCGGAAGTAGCGGATCGGCGCCAGGATGTTCATCGAGGCGTAGTAGAGGACCGACGGCGGGGCGGCGGGCTCTGCGCCCTCCCCCGCGCTCCAGGGGTACGGCTCCTCGTGGATGCGCGCCCAGCGCTCGACGTCCTCCGGGCGCACCACGACCCGGTAGCGACCGAGCGGACCGACGTGCATGTCGCGGAACGGATCCCCCTCGATCCCCTCGTCGAGGTGGCGCGTCGCCGGGATCTCGACGATGTCGGAGGCGCTCACGCGGGGCTCCCCGCGTGCGTCGCCGTGCCGACCGTCACGAGCTGGCCCATCTGGTTCTCGGCCCAGACGCGGCACACCTCGCTTCCGTCGTCGCGCCGCTCCACGACCGCGCCGTGGCCCGTCTGCGTGTCGCCGGCCTGGACCTCGCCGATGAGGCGGATGTCGAGCGATCCGCTGTGCGCGAAGCCCGCGCCGAAGCGCTCGGTCATCAGCCGCGCCAGGAGCGCGAAGGAGAGCTCGCCCTGCGCGCGCGGCCCGCGGAGGCCCATCTCGCGGGCCGCCTCCACGTCGGTGTGGTTGTTGTGCTCGCCGGGACCCTCGAGGTCGTCGATGTGGCGCTGCGAGGTGACGTAGACGAGGGGCCCGAGCGTCTCGGCGTCCTCCGGTGCCTCCGGCGGTCGGGGGCGCCCCTCGCGCTCCGGCCATCTCTCCTGCTCCTCCGGCGGCAGGCTGGTCGCCCAGGCGCGGCCGTTGCGCTGCAAGAGCCGCCCCTCGTGGGTGATGTCGACCTCCCAGTCGGTGTACCCGAGGCCGCGGCGCGTGTACTTGTCGGTGACGCGTCCGGTGACCTGAAGGGAAACGCCGACCGGGAGCGGCGCGTGGAACTCCGCCCAGTAGCGCGCGAGCCCGCCGGGCCCGTAGTTCGGCCGCCCGGTGTTGCCGAAGTAGCGGATCGGAGCCAGCGCGTTCATGCAGGCGTAGTAGCCGATGTACGGCGGCGCGCCCGGCTCGGCACCGGGCTCGGCGCGCCACGGCGCCGCGTCCTCGTGGATGTCGCACCACCGCTCCACATCGGCCTCGGTGATCGTCATCTGGTAGCTGCCGAGCGGTCCGGTATGGAGATCGTAGAAGGCGTCGCCGTCGATCCCGTCCGGGAGCTTGTACGTCGCGGGGATGGAGGGGAGGGACTCGACACTCATGGGGCCTCCTCGCTGGCCTTCGTCGCGGGTGAGGGGTGGCGCGGCACCCGCCGCCCGCATGTAGTAGAGGGCGCGCGGCCGGCGTGTCAACGCCCGGGGGGTCCCCGCCGACGGCGGGGAGTCAGCCGTGCGTTCAGGTCGGCCGGTGGCGGTGCACCACCTCCACGTCGAAGCGCCGCCAGAGGAGCAGAACGCGCTCGGCGTCGACGACGACGCGCTCGGCCCACTGGCCGAGCGCGGGCGCGACGTGGACCTGCACGCCTGCGAGCTCGACCGTCTCGTAGCGGGAGAGGTCCTTGCGCTTCAGGTAGGTGTCGACCGGCACCTCGAGCCGGCCCGTTCAGCCGACCGGCGGCAGGAAGTCGAGCGCCATCCGGCCGCCGCGCTCCCGGACCAGCGCCAGCGCGTCCTCCGTGAGCCGGAGTTCCACGGCCTCCCCCCTCTCGCCCGCCCGATCGTACGGCGTGCGCGGGCCGGAGGGAGGGCGCGGAGCGGCGCGAGTCGCTACGCTGCCGCGAGCGGCGGAGCGGAGGGCTCGCGATGGTGCGGCTGGTGGTCTACGGACGATCCTCGTTCTGCCCGGACATGCACCGCTGGCAACGGTGGGTCTCGGAGCACCCCCTCGCCTACGAGGAGCTGGACATCGAGCGCGACGCGGAGGCCCGCGCCAGGGTCGTCGCCTGGACGGGGCACGAGTCGGTGCCGACGCTCGTGATCGCGCCCCCAGACGGCGTCGAGCCCATCGAGGAGCCGGCGCCCCTGGGGAGCCGGAGCGCGCGCGCCGTCGACCGGGGCACGATGCTCACCGAGCCGAACCTCGGCCAGATCGGGCCCTTCCTCCGCCGACACGGCATCCCCTACTCGGGCGACGACGAGGAGGAGGGCTCAGCGGGCGAGAGACCCTCCGGATGGTGGCGGCGGCTTGGCATCTAGGGACCGGGCCGCCCCGCTCCCGACCGATGCCGCGAGCCGTCGCCGCCGCAGCGAGGCGAGATGACGGCGACGGTCCGGCCCCGCGGGCCGGAGGGCGCCCGGCTGGGCCGGCTGCTGCTGGGAGCCGCCGCGATCGTGCTGGTCGTGCTCCTGGCGAAGGGCGCCCTCGAGCGCGCCCCGGACGGGCCCGCCGCCGGCGCGCCGGCCCCCGACTTCGCGCTCCCGCTGCTCGGCGGGCCGCGCGACGCCACGGTGAGCTCGAGCGATCTCGCGGGCCGCACCGCCGTGATCAACGTGTGGGCCTCCTGGTGTCCCCCCTGCCGCGAGGAGGCGCCGGCCCTCCGGCGTGCGCACGAGAGGGCCGATCCGGAGCTCGTCGCCTTCCTGGGCGTCGTGCACCGCGACGTCGAGAGCGACGCCCGCGACTTCGTCGAGCGCTTCGGCCTCCGCTACCCGCACGCCGTCGACGACGGCTCCTTCGACCGCGCCTACGGCGTCCGCGGCGTGCCGATGACCTTCGTCGTCGACCCCTCCGGGCGCCTCGCCGCCGCGCACTTCGGCCCGATATCGGAGTCGCGCCTCGCGGTGCTCATCGAGGAGGCCCGGGCCGGAGCCGGGGCGGCGCCGTGAGCTCCCTCCTCGACGCCGTCTACCTGCGCGGGGAGTTCGTCTCGCTCGTCGTCGTCCTGGTGGTGCTCTGGGTCGCGGCGCCGCGCGTCGCCTCGCTGATCGCGCTTCCCCGCGCGCCGATAGGCTCGCTCTACTCGGACTCGGTGATCATCTTCGTGGTCTCAGGCCGCGTCGCCTACCTGCTCGCCGAGTCGCCGGAGACGCTCCTCGACCCGCTGGTGGCGATCCGAGTCCAGGGCGGGATCGATCCGCTGTGGGGGGCGGTGGCGACGCTCGCCGTCCTCGCGTGGGCGGCGCGGCGCCAGGGAGCCGCCGCGTACTGGCCGCTCGCGACGGCGTGGGCGCTGGGGCTCGCGATCGCCGTCGCCGCCTACGACCTCAGCTGCCCGCTGCGCGACGCCTGCTACGGCGCGCGCGCGGAGCCGCCGCTGGGCTTCCGGATGTCGGGGCTCGCCGACACCCGGCTCGCCACGCCCGCCCTCGAAGGGGCGCTGCTGCTCGCCCTGCTGGGCGCCCTCGTGCTCACCTGGCGGCGCTGGCGCGCGGGGGTCGCGGCCCACGTGCTGGTGGGCGGCGTCGCGCTCCTCCGGCTGGGCCTGACGCCGCTCTCCGCGACCGGCTGGAGCGGCTGGGGCGCCGAGGAGGCCGCGCTCGCCGCCGTCGTCTCAGCCGCCGGGGCCGGCGCCGCGTGGCGCCAGCTCGGGCCCGCGCCCGGCTGAGCGCGGGCTCAGCCCCGCACCCGGCCCGGCCTCCTCAGGAGCGCGGCAGGCCGAGGCCCCGGGTCGCGATCACGTTGCGCTGGATCTCGGACGTCCCGCCGCGGATCGTGCTCGAGACGGACTCCATGTACTGGTAGCCGGCGAAGCCGTGCAGCGGCGTGAGCGGCTCGTCGGCATCGGTGAGCTGCCCGTAGAGGCCGAGCGCCTTCGCCATCGCGACGGCGATCTTCTGCGAGAGCTCCGAGGCGAAGAGCTTCCCCATCGACGCCTCGTAGTTCGGCACGAGGCCGCGGGCCTGCAGCGAGGCGATCCGCGCGGAGAGGTGCTGCACGACCTCCGTGTCGATGTAGCGATCGGTGAGCAGCCCCCGCACCGCGGCGGCGAGACGGCGCCCGGAGGCCCGCTCGCGCGCACGCGCCTCCTCCAGGATCAGGCGGATCTGCGCCTTCGCCCGCACGCCGCCCGCCACGTTGGAGCGCTCGAAGTCGAGCAGCGTCATCGCGACGTACCAGCCCCGGTTCTCCTCGCCGACCACGTTCTCGGCCGGGACGCGGACATCCTCGAAGAAGACCTCGTTGAAGATGTGGTAGTCGGCCATGTTCACGAGCGGCCGGATCGAGATGCCGGGCGTGCCGCGCTCCATCAGGAGCAGCGAGATCCCGCGGTGCTTCGGCGCGTCGACGTCGGTGCGCGTCAGGACGAAGAGCCAGTCGGCCTGGTGCGCGAGCGTCGTCCAGATCTTCTGCCCGTTCACCACGTACTCGTCGCCGTCGCGGACCGCGCGCGTCGTGAGCGAGGCGAGATCCGAGCCCGCGCCCGGCTCGGAGTATCCCTGCCCCCAGATCACGCGGCCGGCGAGCACCTCCGGCAGGTGCCGGCGCTTCTGCTCGTCGGAGCCGTGGACGATGAGCGTGGGGCCGATCATCTGCGTGCCGAGGCCCCCGATGTCCGGGGCGTCGGCCCGCGCCATCTCCTGGTTGAGGATGAACTGCTCGCGGACGGTGAGGCCCGCCCCGCCGTACTCCGCCGGCCAGTGCGGGGCCACCCAGCCGCGCTCGACCAGCGCCTCGCGCCACGTCCGCGCCGCCTCGCGCCGCTCCGGCTCCTGGGCGAGCCGATCCCCCTGCCACGGACGATGCGTGCGCCGGCGCAGCTGGACCGAGCGATCGCGGTAGTAGCCGGGAAGCCTCGCCCCGATCAGCGTGCGCACCTCGGCGCGAAAGGCCGCCTCCCCCGCGCTGTCCGCC
>VYDC01000030.1 GCA_009843585.1 Chloroflexota bacterium
GACGGGGACACCGCCGGGCCGCCCGCGCGGGCCGGGATCTTCGCGTCGCTGCGCCTGCGGGACTTCCGGCTGCTGTGGGCGGGCCAGGTCAGCCACACCGGCGCGCTCTGGGCCGAGCAGATCGCCCGTCCGGTGCTCGTCTACGAGCTGACGGGATCGGCGGCGCACCTCGGCGCCGTCGTCGCGATGCGGACCCTGCCGCAGCTCGGTCTCGGCGTGGTGGCCGGCGTGATCGCCGATCGCTACGACCGCCGCCGGGTGCTGATCGTCACCAAGGTCGGCGCGCTCGGGATCGGCGTCGTCTTCGCGGCGCTGCTCGTCGCCGGGCACCTCGAGCTGTGGCACATCTACGTCGCCTCCTTCGGCCGCGGCGCGCTGATGGCGTTCGACCAGCCGGCCCGCAACTCGCTGATCCCGAGCGTGGTCCCGCAGGCGTGGCTGATGAACGCGGTGGCGCTGATGGCGACCACGCAGAGCTCGATGCGCGTGGTCGGCGCGGCGGCCGCCGGCGTGACGCTGGGCGCGATCGGGACGGAGGGGACCTTCGTGCTGATCCCCATCGTCTACGTCGGCTCGGTGACGGCCACGATCCTGATGCGGACGGCGGACCAGCCGGCCGCCGCAGGGGTCGGTCTCGCGGCGCTCCGCACCGACCTCGCCGAGGGCCTGCGGTTCGCGCTCTCACAGCGCGCGATCCGCGTGACGCTCCTGCTCTCGCTCCTCTTCTTCACGCTCGGCGTCCCCTACCTGCAGGTCTTCTCCCCCCTCTTCGCCCTCGAGGTGCTCGACATGGGCAACACCGGCGTCGGCGTCCTGCTCGCCGTGTCGGGAGTCGGGGCGCTCGTGGGCGCGCTGGTGGTCGCATCCCAGCCATCCACGCGGATCGGCCTGATGCTCCCGCTCCTGCTCGTCGCCTTCGGCGCGGCGCTCGTCCTCTTCGCGGCGACGGCGTCCCTGCCCCAGCTCTGGGGCCGCTACTGGCTCGCCCTCCCGCTCGTCGCGATGGCCATCGTCGGGATGCTGCAGACCGCCTACTTCGCGTACGTGCAGACAATGCTGCTCGACGCGGCGCCGGACGAGCTCAGGGCGCGCGTCTTCTCGCTGATCTCGCTCGACCGCGCCACCTCCACGGCGGGCGCCGCGGCGGCCGGCTTCCTCGCCGAGGCCGCCGGAACGCAGCTGGCCCAGGCCTCCTACGGCGTGCTGCTCATCGCCGGCGGCGCGGCGACCTTCCTGCTCGCGCGGGAGTTCCTCGGCTACCGCATGGGCGGCGGCGCGCGGGGGCGGGGCCCCGCCGGCTAGAGCCGGGCTCCCAGGCGGCGCAGCAGCGCGCGGCAGGCGGCGGGCTCCCCCGCGGCGAAGGGCGGCACGCCGACCTGCTGCGGCGACAGCCGCAGGGGGCGCCCGTCGAAGCCGACCAGATCCCCGCCGACCGCGCGCAGCACCGCCGCCCCGCCGGCGACGTCCCAGACCGAGCGCGGCCCGGTCGAGAGGTAGACGTCGGCGCGTCCGCAGGCGACGTGCGCGAGCTTCACCGCCGCCGAGCCGCAGGGATAGACCGGGAACGGGATCTGGTAGTGCAGGCGGCGCCACTCGTAGTCGTGGCGGGAGACGACCACCCGCTCCACCGCCGCGCCGCGTGCCAGCCGGCCGAGCGGCTCGCCGTCGAGCCGCGCCCCCGGCCCGCCGGCGCCCGGGAGGCCGGAGAGCAGTCGCCGCTCGCCGGGGATGTAGACAGCGCCCAGCACCGGCCGATCGTCCAGGAAGAGACCGACCGAGACCCCGAACTCGGGGAGACCGCGCAGGAACTCGCGCGTCCCGTCGAGGGGGTCGACGACCCAGGTCGCCTCGCCGGGAACGAGCGGGGCGCCCTGCGCCGACTCCTCGGAGAGCCAGTGCGCCTCCGGGTAGAGCGCGGTCAGCTCGCGCCGCAGCACGGCGTCGGCGGCGTAGTCGGCCTCGCTGACCGGGCCCTCGCCGCGCTTGTGACCGACCCGTATCAGCCGGCGTGCGGCGACGGCCGCGATCGCCTCGCCGGCGGCGCGCACCGCATCCTCGAGCCCGGAGCGGATCTCCTCGAGCCGCGGGAGCGGGAGAGAGGCGGCGGCCGGAGGCCCGGCCGGCTCCGGACCCGGGTCCGGCGCGTCGCCACCGTGGCCTCGCGGGCCGCTCGCGCTCGTCGTCGCCTCCATCGTCGGCGCCGGGAGGGCCGATGCTACACTCGCCCCGCGATGCAGACGAACGCGCCCGCCGCCCGGAACGATGCGGCCACGCCGCCCGCCGGCGACCCCCCCAACCCGCTGCGCGGCGACCCGGCGCTCCGGGCGGCCCTGGCCCGCGAGCTGCGGGCGATCGTCGGAGCCCCGCACGTCATCGACGCGCCCGAGGAGCTCCTCGTCTACGAGTACGACGCGACGATCGAGCGCGCGCGGCCCGACCTGGTCGTGCTCCCGGCCTCAACCGAGGAGGCCGCGGCGACGCTCGCGGCCTGCGCCCGGGTCGACGCGCCCGTCGTCCCGCGTGGCTCGGGGACGGGGTTCGCCGGCGGCGCGCTTCCCGTCGCCGGCGGCGTCGTCGTCGCGACGGCGCGGATGACCCGCATCCGCGAACTCGACGCCGAGGAGCGGATCGCCGTCGTCGAGCCGGGCGTCATCAACCTCGCGCTGCAGCAGGCCGCCGCCGAGCACGGGCTGCGCTACGCCCCCGATCCCTCCTCGCAGCGCATCTGCACCATCGGGGGCAACGTCGGCACCAACGCCGGCGGTCCGCACACGCTCGCGCACGGGAGCACCGTGAACCACGTGCTCGCGGTGGAACTCGTCCTCCCCGACGGCCGCGTGACCTGGCTCGGAGGCCGCCAGCTCGACGCCCCGGGCGTGGACCTGCGCGCCCTCGTCGTCGGATCGGAGGGGACCCTCGGACTCGTCACGGCGGTCTGCGTCCGGCTCCTCCCGCTGCCCGAGGCGGTGCGCACCATGCTCGCCGTCTTCGACACCGTCGAGCGCGCCTCCGAGGCCGTCTCGGCGATCGTCGAGCGGGGCGTGATCCCCGTCGCGCTGGAGATGCTCGACGCCGAGACGATCCGCGCCGTCGAGTCGCAGGCGCGGCTCGGCTATCCGCTCGACGCCGGCGCCGTGCTGCTCGCGGAGGTGGAGGGGCTCGCCGAGCAGGTCGAGGAGGACGCCGCCACCGTGATCGCGGCGCTCGAGGAGAGCGGCGCCAGGACCGTTCGCTCGGCCGACGAGGAGGCGGAGAGGGAGCGTCTCTGGGAGGGGCGGAAGGCCGGCATCGGGGCGCTCGGCGCCATCTCCCCCAACTTCTACCTGCTCGACGGCGTGGTGCCGCGGACGAAGCTGCCCGCCGTGATGCGGGAGGTGGCGGCGCTCTCGGAGCGGTACGGCTTCCGCTGCGCCAACATCTTCCACGCCGGCGACGGCAACCTGCACCCGAACATCATGTTCGACGAGCTCGAGCCCGGGTCCTCGTCGCGCGTCCTGGAGCTCGGCGGGGAGATCCTGCGAGTCTGCGTGGAGGCGGGGGGATCGATCACCGGCGAGCACGGGGTCGGCCTCGAGAAGCGCTCCTACCTCGGGTGGATCTTCGATCCCCCCGACCTCGACGCGATGACGCGGGTGCGGGACGCCTTCGGCGGCTCCGGCCGCTTCAATCCCTGCAAGGTGCTCCCGGTCTCGCACGGGTGCGCGCAGGGGCACGCCGCCGAGGCCGGAGCGGCGGCGCTCCGCCTCGCCCGCGCGCCGGGCGTCTACCTCTAGCGTGCCCGCGGACGGCCCCCGGGCGGCGCAGGAGGCCCGGGAGGGATCGGCGACCGCCGTCGCGGCGATCCGCGGCGCGATGCCGGAGGGTCGCGACCGCGACCCCGCGCGCTACCCGATCGACGGCCACATCCCGGCACTCGCGCTCGCGCCGCGCACGCGCGGGGAGCTGGCGGGCGCGCTTCAGGCGGCCGCGCGAGGCGGGCTCGCGGTCGCGCCGCAGGCGGGCCGCACCGCGCTGGCCGCGGGCGGGCCGCTCCACCGCTACGACGTGGCGCTCGACCTCCGCGGCCTCGACCGCGTGGTGGAGCACGAGCCGGCCGATCTCACCATCACGGTCGAGGCGGGGATCTCTCTCGGATCCCTCGCCGAGGTGCTCCGCCCGCACGGGCAGCAGCTTCCGCTCGATCCGCCCGGGGGCGGGGAGGTCTCGGTCGGAGGGATGCTCGCGACCGCCCGCCCCGGCAGCTGGCGCGGGCTGCTGCCCGGCGTGGGCGACCTCCTGCTCGGGGCCACGGTCGCGCTCCCCGACGGGACGCTCGCCCGCTCCGGGGGACGCGTCGTGAAGAACGTCGCCGGCTACGACCTCCACCGCCTCCACGCGGGGGCGCTCGGCGCCTTCGGCGTGATCGTCGAGGCGGCGTTCAAGCTGGTGCCCCTGCCCGAGGCGACCGCGACGATCGCCTGCCGCTGCCGGCATCTCCCCCAGGCCGCCGCCCTCGCTCGCACCCTCCGCGACACCCCGCTCGCCGCGCGCGGGCTGGCTCTCGTCGGCGCCCGCGCGGCCGCGGAGGCTGGTCTCCCCGCGGAGCCGCACGTGCTCGTCGGCCTCGCCGGCGCGGCCGCCGCCCTCGAGCGCTCCCGCCGCGAGGTGCGGCTGTGCTGCCGCTCGGCTCACGTGCCGCCGGCCGAGGAGCGCGGCGACGACGAGACCTGGGGCCGGCTCCGCGCGCTCGCCGCGGGAGCGGAGGCGGAGGCGGGCGGAGCGGAGGGCACGCCGGTCGTGCTGCGGGGGTCCCTGCCCCTCTCCGAGCTCGCCGCCGTGCTGGAGGAGGCGGAGGAGGCGGGCTTCGCGGCCTGGGCGCACATCGCCGCGGGCTCCCTGCTCGCGGCCGCTCCCCCGTCCGGCGACGCCGCGGACGCGGGGCGCGTCGCCGCGCTCCGCGCGCGGTGCGAGGCGGCCGGCGGAACGCTCGCCATCGAGGCCGGACCGGCGGCGCTGCGGGCCGCGCTCGATCCCGCGGCCGGCGCCCGCGACGAGGTGGCGCTCGACCTCGCCCGCGAGCTCAGGCGCCGCTTCGACCCGCTCCGCACGGTGAACCCGGGGCGCTGGCCCCTCATCGACGGCCCCGGCACAGGGGCCGGCGCGGCGGGTGCGGCGTGACGCGCCCCGAACCGCAGGAGACGCCGTCGGGCGCGGCCGGGGCGGGGGCGGGGCCGGACGCCCCCTCGCTCGCCGACCTCCGCAACTGCATCCACTGCGGCTTCTGCCTGCCGGCCTGCCCCACCTACCTCGCGACCGGGCAGGAGCTCGAGTCGCCTCGCGGCCGGCTGCACCTGATCCGCGCCGTCGTGGAGGGACGCGCGGAGCCGACCGGCGCGCTGCTCGGCCACCTCGACCTCTGCCTGCAGTGCCGGGCCTGCGAGACTGCGTGTCCCTCCGGCGTCCCGTACGGGCGCATCATGGAGGACGCGCGCGCCTCGGTCATGGGCCAGCCGGCGGACGACGCCCCGGGCCGGCCGTCGCGACGCCCGGCCGCGTGGAGGCTTCGCGCGCTCCTGCTGCGGCAGGTGGTGGCGCGGCCGCGCGCGCTGCGCACGCTCTCAGCGCTCGGCCGGCTCTACGGCCGCTCGGGGCTGCAGCGCCTCCTGCGCGGGCCCCTCGCCCGAGCGCTCCCCGCCTCACTGCGCCGGCGCGAGGGGCAGCTGCCCGACCGCTGGCCGGCCCCCTTCCGCGCCTCGGGGCGGCTCGCGGGCCCCGCGGAGGCGGGCAGGCGCGTGGCGCTGCTCACCGGCTGCATCCACGGCGAGTTCTTCCCCGAGACGCACCGGGCGACGGTGCGCGTGCTCGACCGGCTCGGCATCGAGGTCGTGGCGCCCGCGGCGCAGCGATGCTGCGGGGCGCTCCACGCGCACGCCGGCGACGCCGAGGCGGCGCGCGCGCTCGCGCGCGCGAACATCGCCGCCTTCGAGGAGGCCGGCGTGGAGAGCGTCGTCGTCAACGCCGCCGGCTGCGGCGCCTCGATGAAGGAGTACGGGCGCCTGCTGCGCCACGACGCCGCCTGGGCCGAGCGCGCCGAGCGCTTCGCCGCCCGCGTGCGCGACGTGCTCGAGTTCGTCGCGGCCGAGCCCTTCGCGGAGCCGGGGCTCGGCCCGGTGGAGCGCAGCGTGACGCTGCAGGAGGCGTGCCACCTCGCCCACGCGCAGCGGATCCGCGAGGCGCCCCGCGCCATCCTCCGCGCCATACCCGGCCTGCGCCTGGTGGAGATGGCGGCGCCCGACCGCTGCTGCGGGTCCGCCGGCCTCTACTCGGCCGTGCAGCCGGAGATGTCGGCGCGCGTCCTCGAGGCGAAGATGGGCGACGTCGCCTCGACCGGCGCCTCCGTCGTCGCCACCGCCAACCCCGGCTGCACGCTCCAGCTGCGCGCGGGGAGCCGTCGCCACGGCGTCGACGCCGACGCCCTGCACGTCATCGAGCTGCTCGACGAGTCGTACCGCGCCGGAGCCCCCCGCGGACCCTGACCGGGATCGTCCCTCCCTGAGGCAGCGGCGCGCGTCCGGGGCCTCAGGAGGGGGAGAGCTCCGCCCTGAGGACCGTGACCGCCTGCCCGAGCAGCCGCACGCGCTCGCCTCGGACCTCCACGCGCACCACCCCGCCGCGGGCCGACGCCTGGTAGGCGGTGAAGTGCTCCCGGCCGGTTCGCATCCGCCAGTACGGCCCGAGGCAGCAGTGCGCCGAGCCGGTCACCGGGTCCTCGTCGACGCCCGTCGCCGGCGCGAAGAACCTCGAGACGAAGTCGTAGCCCGGCGTCGAGCTCGCCGCCGTCACGATGACGCCCCGCGTCTCGACGGCCCGCAGGCGGTGGAGGTCGGGGGTGAGGGCGCGCACGACCTCCTCCGACTCGACCTCCGCCAGGTAGTCGAAGCGCCCGCGCGCGAGATGCCGGCACTCCACGCCGAGCGCCTCCATCAGGGCGCCCGGGGGGTCCACCGGGCGGGGCGGGTCGCTCGGGAAGTCGAGCTCGACCCAGCCGCCGCGGAGCCGGGCGGTCAGGAGGCCCGAGCGCGTGTGGAACCGGATCTCGTTCCCGGGGGCGGCATCCCCCTGCTCCCAGAGGACGTGGGCGGCCGCGAGCGTCGCATGCCCGCACAGATCGACCTCCACGGCCGGCGTGAACCACCTCAGGTCGAAGGCCCCGTCCGGCCGTCCCTCGAGGAAGGCCGTCTCCGAGAGGTTCATCTCGCGCGCGACCGACTGCATCCAGCCCGCGTCGCGGGGCGCCTGGAGCAGGCACACCGCCGCGGGGTTCCCGCCGAAGGGCGTGTCCGTGAAGGCATCGACCTGCGTGATCAGCATGGCGCCAGCATAGGCGAGGAGTTCCCGGCGACGGACGACGCCCGCCCGGGCCCCATCCCGGCCGGCGGCGGGCGTTCCGCGCGAGCCTCCGCCCGGACCGTCGCCTAGCCTGTCTCGCGGCCGACGGCGCCCGATCTCCGTCCCGGGAGGCCGTCGAGCCACGCCGCCGCCTCCCGCGGCGTGCGCAGCCGGACCAGCCTCAGGTGCCGATGCTCCGGCCGCTCCAGCTCGCGGGGGATCTCCCGGCGGTGGCGGCCGTGGCTCTTGAGCGCCCAGAGGATGAGGGAGTCGCGGGTCAGGAGCTGCCGCCGGATGCTCTCCCGGTTGCCGTTCCAGAGCTCGGGGCGACGGACGGCGCGCCGCACGATCCGCCGGCAGAGTCGCCACAGCACGACCCGCAGGGGGTAGTCCAGCCACAGCAGCAGGGTCGCCCTCGGCCACACCACTCCGCGGGCTAACCGGTAGTTCCCGTCACCGACCCACGAGCCGCCCGCCAGGGCGTCGCGCAGCCGCTCCCGGAAGACGTCGTCCGGCGTCTCGGACCAGCCCGGGCCGTGGCGATGGGCGTCGAACTCGACATGCGGCACGTCCAGCGCCCGGGCGAGCTCCCGGGCGAGGGCCGTCTTCCCGGAGCCGGTGGTCCCCACGACGACGACGCGGTCGAGGCTCCCCGGCTCGGGGGCGCTCTCCGCGTCGACCGCCGCGTGCCGCGCCGAACCCGGTGGGCGGCGACGCTCGCCGTCGCCCGGAACGGTCACGATGTCCCCGCGGGCGGCGCCGCCACGCGCCACAGCGGCGCGAGATGACCCGCGTTGAAGGCGAAGCCGTCCCACTCGTAGCCCTCGACGGCGGCGGCGAGGTCGACGCGCTCGCGCGGCGCGAGGAGCGGGAACATCGCGGGGACCTGCTCGAGCAGCAGCCGCTGCGCCTCACGCGCCTGCCGCGCCCGCCGCTCGGGCACGATCTCGCCCAGGACCCGCCTCACCGCGGCGTCGTAGGGCGGGCTCGAGTAGCCCCACGGCGAGAAGCGCCCGCTGACGCCCCCCGAGGTGTGGAGGCGGAGGCCCGCGTCCGGCGTCGCCAGCTCCTCGAGCTCGAAGAGCGTCGCCTCGAAGTCGCCGGCCTCGAAGGAGCGGAGCCAGTCGCCGGGCTCCCGGAGCACGAGCTGCGGGCGGAACCCGCCTCCCTCGAGCTGCGCGACGACCAGCTGGCCCAGCTCTCCCATCCCCTCGATGGCCGGCGCCTCAAGCCGGAACGAGAGCCCGGCGTACCCCGCCTCCTCGAGCAGCGACCGTGCGGACGGCGGGTCGTGCCTGAGCAGCGGATGCCGCGCGAGCACGTCCCGGGGGAGGGCGTCCGCCGCCCATCCCGGCCCGACGGGGCCGCTCTGCTCGCCGTCCCCGGCCTCGGCGAGCACCGAGCGGTCGAGGGCGCGGGAGACGGCCGTGCGCACCCGAAAGTCCTGGAACGCCGGCAGCCACCTCACCCGGGCGCCGGCCTTCTCGGGAAGGAGCGAGAGCCCGAGGCCCCGGAGCCTGCGAGAGGGGCGCACCAGGCGGCGGGCACCGGCGCGCACCGTCGAGGGGCCGCGCCCCGCCGTCCCGGGGAGGACGTCGACCTGGCCGAGCGCGAAGGCGTCGGCGAACTCGGCCCGATCACCGACGCGCAGGAACGCCACCGACTCGAGGCGCGGGAGAGGCGCCCGGTGATAGAACGAGCTCGCCACCAGCAGGTCCCCGGCCGCCTCGCGCGCGACCGGGATGAACGGACCGCTCCCGACGGGTGCGTCGTGCTGCGCGTAGCTCCTCCCGTGCCCGATCCCGGCGCGGGATGCGTCGGCGAGGTACTCGAAGAGCAGAGAGAAGGGGGCCCGCAGCCGGAGGACGAGCTCCTCCGGCGTCGGCGCATCCACCCCGCGCACGACCTCCACGAAGAGGAACTCGCCCGCGTCGCGGCGCCGCTGGAAGTCCCGACGCACGTCCTCGGCGGTCAGCGCGTCGGCGAGCCCGTTCGCGTCGGGATGGAAGTGGAGCCCGCGCCGGATCCGGAAGCGAACGGCCAGCGCCTCCTCGTCGACGTCCACCGACGTCGCCGCGTCCCCGTAGACGATCCCGCTCCTGGGATCGACGGCGACGAGGCAGGAGTAGACGAGCGGAAGCGCCTGCCGGGGCAGCGTGGCGTCGCCCTGCGCCCTGCGCCCGAGCACGCCGAGCCGCAGCCGCCCCGCGCGCGGGGCGGCCCTAGGGAGGGGCCACTCCGCGAGCCGCCCCTCCGGGCTGCGCTCGCCCACGAACGGGAAGGCCGGACGCCCGCCGCCGCAGCTCGCCAGCGCCAGCGCCGCGGCGGCGCCCGCCCCCAGCCGCAGCAGCTCGCGGCGGCTCCGGCGGCGCACGGTCGCGGGTGCGGCCCGTGGCCGCGGTCGCGGGGAGCCGGCGTGGTGGGTCATCGGGCAGGGCCTCCGGGGCCGGGGCGGCGCCGCCTGCGGCGCTCGCCGACTTCACGGGATGCCGAGGACGCCCGCTGGGACGATCGTAGCGGCGGCCCGCCCGGCGGCGCCATCGCGGGGAGCGGACGCGGGCGCGGGGCGCCTACACTCGGAGCGTGCAGACACCTCCCCTCGCACCCCGGCGACCGCAGAACCCCTGGCGGGTGCTCGCGATCGTCGGCGCGACCGTGCTGCTCGTGGCGACGGCGGCCGCCGCGTGCACGGTGCTCGTGCTCACTCGCGCCCAGGACGACGTGCTCACCCTCCCTCTGGAGGAGGTGCGGGAGGGAGGCGCACGGCTCGTGCCGCTGAGCCGCTTCGGAGCGGACGATGCGGGGCGGCCGCCGGGGCTCTGGGTCGTGCGGCCGGGGGAGGGCGCCGTCGCCGCCCTGCTGACGATCGATCCGCACTCGGGGTGCCGGGTGGAGTGGCGCGCCGACGGACGGTTCGACGGCGTCTCGCCGATCCTGCGCGACCCGTGCATGGGCTCGATCTACGACGCCTCAGGGAGCCTCCTCGCGGGTCCCGCAACGCGCGGGCTCGACCGCTTCCCCGCGACGGTCGACTCAGAGGCGAGGGAGATCGCGATCGATATCACCGAGCGGCAGCCCGGGCCGCCCTCGCCCGCGTCCCGCGATGAGGCGGTCCCGGCGGGAGACTGAGCGCCTGAGGCCCGCCGGGCGGCGCGGCCGGCGCCGCGCGGCGCTCGCGCGCGCCTACCAGATGCCGAGCATCATCCGGACCTCCTCGGAGGCCATGGTGCGCGGGTCCCACGGGGGGTCCCAGACGATGTTCACCTCGACGTCCTCGACGCCCGGGAGCTGCGTGACCAGGTGATAGATCTGTCCCTGCAGCATCGGCCCCACCGGACAGCCCGGGGAGGTGAGCGTCATCGTGACCGTCGTCACGCCGTCGTCGTCGATCTCCACCCCGTAGACGAGACCCAGCTCCACGATGCTCATGCGAAGCTCGGGATCCTCGACCGTCCGGATCACCTCCATCAGATCCTCTGCCGTCGGCCGGACGCCGAGATCCCCGCCCGCGCCCGCCGTGGCCTCCGTGGACTGCTCACTCATCGCCGGAGCTCCTCTCGTCCGTTGTCACCCGCCCGGCGGCGCGCGTCTCGCCCCGCCCGGCGACCTGAAGCGCCTGCTCGAGCGTCTTCCAGCCGAGCGAGGCGCACTTGACGCGCACCGGGAACCGTGCCACGCCGGCGAGCGCCTCGATGTCGCCGAAGTCCGCAGGCGCCTCCCCCGATGTCATCATCTCCTGGAAGGTGGCGACGCCGGCCTGCGCCCGCTCGGCGGAGCCGCCTTCCACGTACTCCATCATCAGCGAGGCCGACGCCTGCGAGATGGAGCACCCCGTCCCCTCGAAGGTGGCCTCGACCACGCGACCCTGCGAATCGAGCCGGAGGTCGACGGTGATCTCGTCGCCGCAGAGCGGGTTCGCGCCGTCGGCGGAGACGACGCCCTCGCCGTCGAGCCGGCCGCGGCGGCGCGGGTTCCGGTAGTGATCGAGCAGGATCGCGCGGTAGAGGTCCTCGAGGTCACGGTCCGGCATCGCCGAAGAACCTCGCCGTCATGCGGAGCCCCGCGGCGAGCGCGTCGAGCTCCGGTCGCGTGCTGTAGAGGTAGACCGAGGCGCGGGTCGTCGCCGCGACGCCGAGGCTCTGCATCACCGGCTGCGCGCAGTGGTGCCCCGCGCGCACGGCCACCCCCTCGCTGCTCAGCGTCTGCCCCACGTCGTGCGGGTGCACGCCCTCCAGCGAGAACGAGAAGACGCCGCCGCGCCGCTCGGCCTCCCGCGGGCCGTGCACCGTCACGCCCGGCACGTCGCCGAGCACGGCGAGCCCGTGGTCGACGAGGTCGAGCTCGTGGCGGCGCACCGCGTCGAGACCCAGCGCCCGCAGGTAGTCGATGGCCGTCCCGAAGGCGACCACGTCGGCGAAGTTCGGCGTTCCCGCCTCGAAGCGGTGCGGGATCTCGTTCCACGTCGAGCGCTCGAGCGAGACCGTGAGGATCATGTCGCCGCCGCCCATGAACGGCTGCATCGACTCGAGCACCTCCATCCGCCCCCAGAGCACGCCGACCCCGGTGGGGCCGAGCATCTTGTGCGCGGAGAAGGCCAGGAAGTCGGCGCCGAGCTCGGTCACGTCGACCGGCATGTGCGGGACGCTCTGGGCGCCGTCGACCAGCACGAGCGCGCCCGCCTCATGGGCGAGATCGGCGAGCTCCCGCACGGGGACGACCGTCCCGAGCGCGTTCGAGACGTGCGTGATCGCGAGGAGCCTGGTGCGGGGCCCGATCAGCTCGCGCGCGACGTCGAGGTCGAGCGTGCCGTCGCTGCGCATCGGGATCACCCGCAGCGCGATGCCCCGCTCGTCGCGCAGCATCTGCCAGGGAACGATGTTCGAGTGGTGCTCGATCTCCGAGATGACGACCTCGTCGCCCGGCGCAAGCCGCGCGCGGGCCCATCCGTGCGCGACCAGGTTGATCGACTCCGTCGTGCCGCGCGTGAAGATGACCTCGCGCGCCGACGCGCCGCCGATGAGCGCGCGGACCTTCTCGCGCACGCCCTCGTAGAGCTCCGTCGCCTCCACGGAGAGCGTGTGGACGCCGCGGTGCACGTTGGCGTTGTGATCGCGATAGAAGCGCGTCAGCTCCGCCAGCACCTGCACCGGCCGCTGCGAGGTCGCGGCCGAGTCGAGGTAGACGAGGGGCTTGCCCTCCACCTGCCGCCGCAGGATCGGGAAGTCGCGGCGTATCGCCGCGACGTCGAAGGGACGGCGCGCTCCGGCGCCCGCCGCGACCCGCCCGCCGGGGATCGTCACGCCGTCCGCGCTCTCATGGCTCGCAGTCGACGTAGACATCCCCGTCCTCGACGGTCACGCCGTACGCGCGCACGCCGCGCACGGCGGGGAGCGTCAGCGCGCGGCCGCTCCTGGCGTCGAAGGCGGCGCCGTGCCGCGGGCAGATCACGCGTGAGCCGACCAGGCGGCCGTCCCCGAGGGGCCCGCCGTCGTGGGTGCAGACGTTGTCGATGGCGTAGAGCTCGCCCTCGACGTTGGCGACGGCGATCGAGCGCCCGCCGCAGTCGATCGCGCGCACCCGGCCGTCCGGCACGTCGGCGAGGGAGCAGACGCGCACTCCGCTCACGAGAGGTCCGCCGCCTCGAGCTTCGCGTGCACCGTGGCGGCGAGCTCCTCGGGGAGCCCCTCGAGCGGGATCCGCCGCGCGACCGGCTCGAAGAAGCCGGCGACCAGCAGCTTCAGAGCCGTCCGCTCGTCCAGGCCGCGGCTCTGCAGGTAGAAGAGCGCGTCGCGATCGACGGGACCGACGGCCGCCCCGTGTCCGCAGCGGATCACCTCGGAGGTGAGGATCTCCAGCACCGGGTCCGAGTCGGCCTTGGCCCGCCGGGAGAGCAGGAGGTTGCGGTTCTCCTGCTCGGCGGCCGCGCCGGCGGCGGTCTCCTCCACCCGGGTGACGCCGTAGTAGATGGAGCGCGAGGCGCCGGCGAGCGCCGCCTTGATCTCCACGTTGGAGGTCGTGCGCGGCCCCAGGTGGTCCTGGAGCGTCACGAAGTCGAAGTGCTGATCGTGGTCTCCGAGCGCGACGCCGCGGAAGTCGGAATGCGCTCCCTCCCCCTCGATCAGCGACTCGAGGGTCTGCTTGACGATGCGGCCGCCAATCGCCACCGTCGCCACGTCCACCGTGGCGCCGCGCGCGAGCCGCGCGCGAAGCGTGGTGAACTCCCGGGTCCGGGCGCCCCAGCCGCCGTCGAGCAGCAGGCGCACCACGGCGTGATCGCCGCACACGACCTCCGCGACCGACGGCACGAGAAGCGGCGCGTCGCCCGAGCGCAGGCGCAGCACGACCGTCGCCTCGGACCGCTCCTCGGCGACCACGAGGATGCGCGGCAGCAGCGCCGCGGAGGCGCCCTCGGCGACCTCCGGGCCGGAGAGCTCCACAACGATCGGGCGCTCGACGGCCGAGCCCCGCGGCAGGTGCACGAGCACGCCGGCGTTCCACCTCGCCGCGTTGGCCGCGACGAAGCGTCCCTCCGTGCTCGCCACGAGGCTCCCCAGGTGGGAGCGGACGACCTCGCCGCGGGAGGCCAGCGCGTCCGCGATCGTGCCCGCGTAGGCGCCCTCGGGGAGCTCGGCCCGCACGGTCAGGGCCGGCGGATGCGGGACGTGGTCCTCGATCGCGAGCGAGGAGACGTCGGTGTAGCGCCACGGGCGCAGCGCCGGCGTCGGCATGGCGGTCGCGGCGAACGCGCGCGCCCCCTCGACGCGCCGGTCGACGAGCCACCCGGGCTCGGCGTCGCCGCGCGCGGCGTCCACGGCCTGCCGCTCGCCGTACGGGTGAGCCGCGACTGCCGCCGCGGAGCTCGCCTCCGGGGCCTCCCGACCGGCCATCAGCCGACCGACCCCTCCATCTGGAGCTCGATGAGGCGGTTGAGCTCGATGGCGTACTCCATCGGGAGCTCCTTGACGATCGGCTCGACGAAGCCGTTGACGACCATCTTGGCCGCCTCCTCCTCGGTGATGCCCCGCGACATCAGGTAGAAGAGCTGATCCTCACCCAGCTTGGAGACGGAGGCCTCGTGCCCGATGTTCACGCGCTCCTCATCGACCTCCATGGTGGGGTAGGTGTCGGATCGCGACCGCTCGTCGAGCAGCAGCGCATCGCAGCGCACCGTCGAGCTCGAGTCCTCGGCGCCCTCGTGCACCTTGAGCAGGCCGCGGTAGGAGGTGCGGCCCGAGCCGCGGGAGACCGACTTCGAGACGACCGCCGAGGTCGTTCGGGGCGCGACGTGGACGACCTTCCCGCCGGCGTCCTGGTGCTGCCCGTCGCCGGCGAAGGCGAGCGAGAGGATCTCGCCGTGCGCGCCCGGCTCCATCAGGAACACGGACGGGTACTTCATGGTGAGCTTCGATCCGATGTTGCCGTCCACCCACTCCATCACCGCGTTCTCGTATGCGGCGGCGCGCTTGGTGACCAGGTTGTAGACGTTGTTGGACCAGTTCTGGATGGTCGTGTAGCGGACGCGCGCATCCTTCTTGACGATGATCTCCACCACGGCCGAGTGCAGCGAGTCCGTGCTGTAGATCGGTGCGGTGCAGCCCTCGACGTAGTGCACGTAGGAGCCCTCGTCCGCGATGATCAGCGTCCGCTCGAACTGCCCCATGCTCTCGGTGTTGATGCGGAAGTAGGCCTGCAGGGGGATCTCGACGTTCACCCCTGGAGGGACGTAGATGAACGACCCCCCCGACCACACCGCCGAGTTCAGGGCCGCGTAGCGGTTGTCAGCCGAGGGGACGATGGTGCCGAAGTGCTCGCGCACGAGCTCCTCGTGCTCGGCGAGCCCCTGGTCCATGCCGAGGAAGACCACGCCCTGCTTCGCCAGATCCTCGCGGATGTTGTGGTAGACGACCTCGGAGTCGTACTGCGCACCGGCGCCCGCCAGGAACTGCCGCTCCGCCTCGGGGATCCCGAGCTTGTCGAAGGTGTCCTTGATGTACTCGGGGACGTCGTCCCAGTTCGTCGAGTCGCGGTCGGTCGCGCGCACGTAGTAGTGGATCTTGTCGAAGTCGATCGCCTGAAGCAGCCCGGGGCTTCCGGCCCAGGTCGGATCGTCCTTCTCGCAGAACGTGCGGTAGGCGTCGACGCGGTACTCGGTCATCCAGTCCGGCTCGCCCTTGAGCGCGGAGATCTCGCGCACGACCTCCTCGGAGAGGCCGGGCTCGGCGATGAAGAGCGGCTGCACGTCGTCGTGGAAGCCCCACTTGTACTCGCCGACGACGTCGCGGGCGCGCGGATTCACCGTGGTCACTACTCGCCTCCCGTCGCCGCGGCCACCGGCGTGGCCCCCTCACCGATCGCGCGGAGGATCGGGTCGTAGCCCTCGGCCTCGATGCGCTTCGCAAGCGACACGTCGCCGGAGCGGACGATACGGCCGTCGACCAGCACGTGCACGAAGTCCGGCGTGACGTAGTTCAGGATCCGCTCGTAGTGGGTGATGATGAGGATGCCGATCTCCGGCGAGCGCAGGGCGTTCACACCCTCGGCGACCGTCCGCAGCGCGTCCACGTCGAGGCCCGAGTCGGTCTCGTCGAGGATGGCGAGCGTGGGCTTGAGCATGCCCAGCTGCAGGATCTCGGCGCGCTTCTTCTCCCCGCCGGAGAAGCCGTCGTTCACGTAGCGCCGCGCGAAGGACTCGTCCATCTTCAGCGTGGCCAGGGTCTCGCGCAGCTCCGCCAGGAACTCGCGCGCCGACGGCTCGGTGCCGCGACGCGCCTTCAGTGAGGCCCGCAGCAGGTTGACCATGGTCACGCCGGGAATCGCCGTCGGGTACTGGAAGGAGAGGAAGAGCCCGCGCCGGGCGCGCTCGTCGGCAGCGAGCGCCGTGACGTCCTCCCCGTGGAGCAGGACCTGCCCCTCGTCGACGAGGTACGCCGGGCTTCCGGCGATCGCGCTCGCGAGCGTGCTCTTGCCGGATCCGTTCGGACCCATCAGCGCGTGCACCTCGCCCGCGCGCACCGCGAGGTCCACGCCCCGCACGATCTGCAGCTCCGGCGGACCGGCGATGCTGACCTTCAGCCCCCGGACGTCCAGGATCGGCGACTCCGCCGCTCGCTCGCTCATCTCGGCTCTCGACCTCCCCCGCGCCGGCGCGCGCCGGTTCGCATCCCGCTCGTCCTCACGCGATCACCCGCCGGGCGGAGGCCGCTCCCGCACCGGCGACACCCTTCGCCACCACGTACTCGCAGACCGGTCCGCCCTTCGCCACGGTGCTCACCTGCTCGACCGGCGCATCCAGCAGGAGCTCGATGGCGCGGCGGTCGGCCTCGCAGGTCGCGTGCGTCCCCTGGGCCGCGGAGCGGTAGGGACAGCTGAGGTTCCGCAGGCGGAACAGCTCGTCCTCCTCCGCGGCGTCGTGGAGGATCCCCTCCTCGCACAGCGTCTCGGTGACCTGCCGCACGCGCTCGCCCAGCTCTCCGGCGGTGACGCGCGCGCGGTGGTCGTCCGCGACCTCCTCCGCCACCCGCTGGAAGATGCGGTCGAGCACGGCGGCCCCGTCGGAGCCGGCGATCTCGCCCGCCTCCAGGCCGGCGAGCGCCGGGTAGATCCGCTCAAGCAGGCGCGAGTAGCTCGATGCGCCCGAGCGCTCCTCGCCCTCGGTCGAGAGCGAGTAGCGGGTGACCGGTCGGCCGCGGGGCTGCCGCTCGAACTCCGCGCCGAGCAGGCCGTCGGCGAGCAGGATGTCGACGTGTCGGCGTACGGAGCCGACCGAGAGGCCGAGCGCCTCCGCGAGGTCGCCGGCCGAGCGCCGGGGGCGCTCCGCGAGGAGGCGCACGATGGCGTCGCGCGTGGTCTCCATCCGCTCGCCATCACCTCCCGGTACGATGCGGTCGACGTCGGCGCGCCCGCCTCGGCGAGGGCCTGCTGACCCCATTATCGGTCGCCGACCGGCAATGTCAACGAAAGTTGTGTTTTTTACGTACATAATTGACGAAAATGGCCCGAGGCACCCTCTCCGCGACGGTCCCGGCCGCGCCCCGCTCCGACGCCCGGCCGCCGGCGAGCGCCGGCGTGCGCCGCGCGGCGACGTTCGCTAGGATCGCGCCGCGTGAACGCTGCCTCCCTGCCCTACACGCTGGAGCTGCTGCTCGCCGAGCTCGCCGTCGGCACGCTCGTGGCGGTCACGCTCTTCGACGCGCGCGGATCCGTGACGTGGGGCTACGTGAAGACCGGCGCAGTGATGGTGGGCGCGCTCGCGGCGCTCGCTCTCTGGATCGCGCTCGCCGCCATCGCCCCCGAGCGCGAGATCGAGGGCTACGCCCTGAGCAGCGGATGGATCGCGCCCTTCCGGGCGGCGCTCGGGGCCTTCGCCGCGCTCTCGGCCCTCCACGTCTACGCGAGCTTCACCGAGCGACGCCGGGCGTCACTGTGGACGGGGACGCTCGGATCGGTAGCGGGGGCCGGCGCGCTCGCCGCCCTCGCCGGGGTGGTGGCCCCGCCGGCGTGGTCGTACGCCGGCGTCGTCGCGAGCACGCTCGCCTCGGCCGCCGCGCTCGGCGGCGCGCTCGCGGCGATGACCTGGGGACACTGGTACCTGACGAATGCCGGACTGCCCAAGCGGCCCCTCGAGGAGATGTCGCTGCTCCTGCTCGCCGCACTCTCGGTGCAGCTCGTGCTCGTCGCCGTCGCGCTCGCCGCCCCCGTGCGGGCGGTCCCCTTCACCGACTCCGCCTTCGGCGTCGATCTCGAGGCGAACCCCGCGCTCTGGTTGCGGGTCGCGGTCGGCCTGATCTTCCCCGCCCTCCTGTCATGGTTCGCATGGCGGGCCGCGACCATCCGCGGGATGATGTCGGCGACCGGGCTGCTCTACATCGCCCTGGGCGCGGTGCTCGCCGGCGCCGTCCTCGCTCGTGGCCTCCTCTTCTCGACCGGAGCGGCGGTCTAGGCGGGTGCCGCTCGTCCCGGGAGCCGAGTGCTCGGTGGTAGCCTGGAACGCCCATTCCCGGCGCACCTGATGCCCGCGCCCGGCCCCGCCGGCGTGCTC
>VYDC01000032.1 GCA_009843585.1 Chloroflexota bacterium
GGTGGCGAGTGTCGACGATTGGCGAAGCTGCGTCAGTAGTCGGCGGGAGCACACCGAGCACGAAGGTGCGTGAATTCTGGGATGGGCCCCACGCGTTCGCGACACCGAAGGACCTCTCGCTGACCTCCGCGCCCGTGCTGCTCGACACTGCCCGCAGGGTCACTGAGGCGGGACTGGCGAAGATAGGCTCAGGCCTCTTGCCCAAGGGCATGACGGTACTAATGTCGTCACGCGCCCCTATCGGCTACCTCGCCGTCGCTCAACTTCCGGTGGCCGTGAATCAGGGAATCGCAGCGATCGTCTGTGACCGATATCTGAAGCCATCGTTCGTCCTCAACTGGGCTCGACAGAGCATGGGTGAGATCGAGAGCCGCGCCGGGGGCACAACATTCGCCGAAATCAGCAAATCGAAGTTTCGCGAGGTGCCGTGCCTCATCCCTACGCGCGAAGTGCACGACGCCTTTGATGACGCGGCGGGGCCGTGCTATCGCCTGATAGCGGCGAATACCGCTGAGGCCCGCACCCTCGCTGAGTTTCGCGATGCGCTGCTCCCGAAGCTCGTTTCTGGGGAGATGCTCCCCTTAGGCGCCGACAGCAACGGTGGACCGTGATGGACAATCTCCAACCGTGGGTGAGGGGACCCTTCGAGTTGCTGTGCGAGGCACAGAGAAACCTTGAGCGTGGCAGTGAAGTGGGCCGACGGTGCGCTCTCATCTTCTTCGACGATGCGATCGAGGTCTGCATCTCTACCTACCTCGGGTTGCATCCTATCCAACGGAAGGGCAAGACGTACAAGAAGGAGAAGGTCACGAAGTGGCTAGCCAACTTCCATAGTCGGCTTGACTTTCTGGACGCCGAGCTCACCGAGAGAAAGCGCATTTGGGAAGTCGACCGGGGCACGATCGTCTGGTCGCACGACTATCGGAACGACCAGTACCACGCAGGACGCAAGGGGATCCCGGACCAGCACGTGCTTGGCGAGGCGAGAAGAGCGGCGCTGTGGGTATTCGCTTTCTTGCTTGACGTTCCGGATGCAGAGGACGTGTTGGCTAGCGCGGTCGCTGCGCTCGCGGGCCCTCCTCCTCCTGAGCCCAACCCCACCTACGACCGAGCAATCGATGCTGAGTACGGAGTGATCGAGATCGAAGGGCAGAAGTACTACACCAGCGAGATCCTCTTCAGCGTTGACTACCCTGCGTATGCCGATCTCGGGGCGCGTTTGGACGCGCCCCAGCGAGGCAATGACGAGGCTGAGGATGAGTGACGTAGCGTTTACTGAAGCCGTCGTCGAGGAGGCTGCGCTTACCTGGTTCGGCGCGCTCGGCTACAACGTTCGACACGGCCCGGACATTGGCCCTGGGGCGGCTGGCGAGGAGCGCGCGGACTACGGCAGCGTGATCCTTGAACCGAGGCTACGGGACGCCCTCGCGCGTTTGAATCCGCTTCTGCCTGCCGATGCGCTGACTGGAGCATTCCGCCGTCTCGCTGACGTTGAAGGCCAGTCCATCGTCAGGCGCAACCACCAAGTGCACCTCATGCTCGTCAACGGAGTCCCGGTGGAGTTCGAGCGGACGGACGGCAGCATTGGCTATGCGCGCGCGCGCGTCCTCGACTTCACCGAGTCGGCGAATAACGACTGGCTGGTCGTTAACCAGTTCACCGTCGTCGAGGACAGGCACGAGCGACGCTCGGATGTCGTGGTGTTCGTGAACGGCCTCCCGCTCGCGGTCCTCGAACTCAAGAACCCCGCGGACGAACGCGCGACCATCGACGCCGCGTTCAGGCAGCTACAGACCTACCAGGCGGAGATTCCGTCGCTCTTCAGCTACAACGAAGCCCTCGTGATCTCGGATGGAACGCAGGCGCGCGTTGGCCCTGTCGCGGCCGATCATGAGTGGTTCATGCCATGGCGCACCATATCCGGGGATGCCGTCGCGGACGACCGGCTCGCTCAATTGCAGGTCGTGATCGAAGGGGTCTTTGAGCAGCAGCGGTTTCTTGACTTGGTTCGCTACTTCATCGTCTTCGAGGACATGGGCGCCGGGATGCTGGTGAAGAAGATGGCTGGCTACCACCAGTTCCACGCCGCGCGCGTAGCACTGGACCAGACTCTGCGGGCGTCCATGCCCGGCCCGGTGCTCGCCCAGGCGGGTCGCGGAATCGCAGAGGGAGTGCGGCGGGGAGAGGCCGTGAGGTCGCGGGAGGGTGGCGAGCCTGGCGACCGTCGAGTGGGCGTTATCTGGCACACGCAGGGCTCGGGCAAGAGCCTGACGATGGCCTTCTACGCAGGTCGCGTCATTCTCGAGCCGACGATGGAGGATCCGACGATCGTTGTGATTACTGACCGCAACGACCTCGATGGGCAACTCTTCGGCACGTTTGCCCGCTGCCACGATCTACTTGGCCAGACACCTGTGCAAGCGGACAGCCGCATAGACCTCCGCGAGAAGCTGCGTGAGCCCACCGGTGGCGTCGTTTTCACAACGATTCAGAAGTTCATGCCTGACGAGCGCGGCGACCGTCACCCGGTCCTGTCCGAGCGCCACAACATCGTGGTGATCGCCGACGAGGCGCATAGAAGCCAGTATGAGTTCCAGACGAGGGTCTCGGGCGAGGGCGAGCTCCTTCACGGCTTCGCGCAGCACATGCGAGACGCCCTGCCCAACGCTTCGTACATCGGGTTCACCGGGACGCCGATCGAGCTCGGGGACCGGAGTACGGCCGCCGTGTTTGGTGACACGATCAGCATCTACGACATTGAGCGGGCCGTGGCCGACGGTGCGACGGTGCCGATCTACTACGAGAGTCGGCTAGCGAGACTTGGCCTCGACGCCGAGAAGCTGCCGACGCTCGACTCTGAGTTCGAGGAAGCAACCGAAGGCGAGGAGATTGAACAGAAGGAGAAGCTCAAGACGAAGTGGGCACAACTCGAGGCTATCGTGGGTGCAGAGGAACGCGTTGCGCTGATCGCCGAGGACTTCGTCACCCACTTCGAGCGTCGCCTCCGAGCGATGGATGGCAAGGCCATGGTCGTCGCGATGAGCCGGCGCATCGCGATGGACCTGTACGACGCGATCGTCGCGCTTCGGCCAGACTGGCACGACGACGACGATGAGCAGGGCGTGATCAAGGTCGTCATGACGGGGAGAGCATCGGAGGGGCCGCGTGTGGCGATGCACTCGCGCAACAAGGCGCGCAGAGAGGCTCTCGCCAAGCGCTTCCGGAGTCCGGAGGACGAACTGAAGGTCGTCATCGTGCGCGACATGTGGCTAACCGGCTTCGACGCGCCCTGCCTCCACACGATGTATGTCGACAAGCCGATGCAGGGTCATGGCTTGATGCAGGCGATCGCGCGCGTGAACCGCAAGTTTGGCGAGAAGCCGGGCGGGCTGGTTGTCGACTATCTCGGATTGGCAGACGGACTCAAGCGGGCCTTGACGACGTACACGGAGGCGGGCGGCACGGGTCGCACCGCGATCCAACAGAAAGAAGCGGTCGACGCGTTGAGGCGGGAATACGAGATCTGCGCGGCCCTGTTCCACGGGTTCGACTACTCGAACTGGCGAGAGGGTTCACCCGCGGAGCGCCTCAGTCTCATCCCAGGGGGCCAAGAGCACATCCTCTCGGTCAGGGACGGGAAGGACCGTCTCCTCCGCACGGTGGCTGCTCTGGTGAAGGCTTACGTCCTCGCCAGCCCCAGCGACTATGCGCTTTCGATCGCCGAGGATGTGGCGTTCTTCCGGACCGTGCGGAACGCGCTTGCCAAGGCCGCACCTAGGGGTGGTTCGACAGGCGAGGAGCTGAACGCAGCGATACGTCAGATCGTGGCCGGGGCCATCGCGCCCGAGGGCGTGATCGACATCTTCAAAGCGGCAGGGCTGTCGAGTCCGGACATTTCGGTTCGCTCGGACGAGTTTCTGGCCGAGGTGCGCGGCATGCCGCAGCGCAATCTCGCTGTCGAGCTGCTGCAGAAACTCCTCAAGGGCGAGATCCGGGCGCGCGAGACGAGGAATGTTGTCCAGGCGCGGTCCTTCGCGGAGATGCTCCAACAGGCGATCGCCCGCTACGAGAATCGGGCGATCGAGACAGCACAGGTCATTGAGGAACTTATCGCGCTGGCGAAAGAAATGCGTGTTGCTGCCGCGCGCGGGGACGCTCTTGGCTTGTCAGAGGACGAAGTCGCGTTCTACGACGCCCTCGCGACGAACGACTCCGCAGTCGAGGTCCTCGGCGACGAGCTGCTCCGCACCATCGCGCGAGAACTGGTGGAACGCGTGAAGGCCAGCACGACGATCGACTGGACTCTGCGTCACAGTGTCCGGGCGCGCCTTCGCGTAATCGTGAAGCGAATCCTCCGGAAGTACGGCTACCCTCCCGACCTGCAGGAGCAGGCCACCGACACCGTCCTTGAGCAGGCTGCGCTGCTCTCGGCCGGGTGGGTGAGCGCGTAGGCCCCGGAGACAGAGCAACGACTTCGGACTAATGAGGAGGCATCTGGATGAAAGCGATTGAGGCGAACCTTCTCAACTTTCCGAAGCGATCGCCTCAATTCGTGATTCCGGTCGACCAGCGCACCTACAGCTGGAGATGCCTGACGCTCTCGTCCGGCCCCACGCCGACCGCGCGGGAATCGATGCCGGCTCCCCGTTCCCGGCGGTCACACGCGGGTCGTCGGTGAGGCACCGCGGGTACACGGTCTCGGGTTGACCCTCCACCGGGCCCGCGCATCCCACGACCACCCCATCGCCCCGCCGAGGCGGCCCGCGAGGCGGTCAGACGCGGGACTGGACGCCCCGCGACCCGCGGCGTGGCGAAGGGGGAGTGCTGCGGGTGGGCGCAACGGCGCGCATACGAGTCGTGCGGGGGCTGTGCTCCCGCCCGACCCCGGGCGCGAGCACCTCCCAGCGCGACCCCGGCCGACCCTGTGGTTGGATCGACACGACCCGCCGCCCGACACTGAGAGCGTTCGTTGCCGCTAGCCGCGACCACGTAAACGGCAGGGAGAGCGTTCCAGATGGCCGCCGAGAAGCTCAGACAGTACCTGCGTGACCTCGACGCCTCCGAGCTGATCCCGTTGGACTGGCCGCGCGGCCGCCCGCCTGCGGGCCTCGCGGTTCGCGGGGTCTACGCCCTCTATGAGGGCCGCGAGCTGGTGTACATAGGCATGTCGGGCAGGGGCGAACAGCTCATCGTGGGGCGCATGCGACAGCACAAGGAGCGTTCTCGAAGGAGCTCGATCCTCGCCCATCGCGTCGGCGACCCGGATCGCATCAGGAGCTGGGGGGTTCGCGCCCTGGAGGTCGCCGACGATCACGAGCGGCGACGCCTGGAGCACTATGCGATTGCACTGCGCTGGCCGCGATACAACAGGTGAGCGGATCCCGCTCCCCGCACGTGAGGGCGACGCACCTCTCGGAGTCAGGCCTCCCGACGTGCGATCCGATCCCTTACCAAACCTGACTCGGGCGGTCGCCATGACGCCACGCCCCCCGGTCGTACCGCCCCGTACACCAGTGTTGATCCCCGAATTGATTCCCAATTGCTGTCTTCCTTAGCACTTCTACTTCGCGCCGCCGCCGCGCTCGCGCGGGCTGGCGCCGCGGCCGGGAGTCGCACATCTCGCCGGTGGCGCCCGAAGACAAGTGGTGCCGCCCGTGATCCGGCGCTGAGGCGGTATCGCGAAATGTACTGTGATGGCTACGAGACGGCGCTACCGATGGTGGAGACGGAGGAGTGCGCAACTCCCGCATCCCTATAGGCTGTCCTAAAGACTGCTTACATACCCAGGTCAACGAGCGGCAGCGCGGGCTGCTTTGCGGCGATGCGGGCGAGGAACAGCGCGGCGATCGTGAGCCGCGAGACGCCGCGCAGCAGCGTTCCTAGCTCGGGCTTCAATCTCGGGAACCGCGGAACGTAGCGTGGTGGCTGATCCTCCCTGAGCATCCTGCTGGAGGCGTGCATACGACCGACCCATATCCGTTCCCACCAAGATAGGGATCCTCCCGAGGACCGTTCTACTGTGAGTACGCCAGCCTGCCGGCAGAACGCCGCAGACGCCTCCAGAGCGAGCGCGAACGCAAGCACCGCTACGGTGGCGCTGTGCCACCAGTCGGCGGCTATCGCGTCGAGCACTATCACTAAAGGCCTCCGGGTCCGCTCAGGGCATAGATGTCGACCGTCACCTCGCCTCGCCGCGGGTACGTGACGAACTGATAGGCAACACGGATCGTCTCATCGATGTAGGCACGCAGTGATATGGGCGGCCTGTCAATCCACTCGGTCGTGATGTACACGGTCGGGTACCTTACGACAGCGGCGGGATCCCTCGCGGCCGGTCAGGCAATTGGATGGCTGACAGGGCGGTTCGGCCCAAGGCTGTCCAGACTGTAGATGAACTTGGGCGAGCTGTTCTTCGACGTCACAGAGCCGACCGACGAGCCGCGACCATCGTGTGCGTGCCGCCGGAGCCGAGGATGGGCTGACTAGGGTGGCGCCGACGCGTTCATCTGGCCTGCGACTCATTGGCCCAAGGCTGTTGTTGGCGAGACTGCCCTCCCGTAGAGGTTCGTTACAGTTGCCCCGTCGATCGCCGCCAGCCAGTCGCCCAGAACGGTGACCCGGTCAGTCTAGGTTTCTCGGCAGCTCACGTCGGGGGACGGATCTCGTCACCCCACCTTGCTAGAGCGTGCCGCGCCCGTCGTCATTCCAGCCATCGTTGCTAGGCTGCTTGCGATCTCGATGAACTTGCCAGCTGCCGTCTCGAGCTGCGGCGATCGGGGTTGGGGCCGCATCGCGCAGGATTCCGTTGGACTAGCGACCGGCATCCCTACAGGCGGTGCTCTCCCGGGTAGGGTCTTCCGCAGGATTTCGCGCCTATAGCCCGCGACTCTGCGAGCATGTGGGCTCCCAGCTAGGGGGTCGATGGTGAAGACCCAGTGGCCCGGATCGCGCTGGTGGCGCGTGGACCTTCATGCCCATTCCCCAGCGTCCCACGACTTTCGCGGTGGCAGCGCGGAGTGGGGAGACTGGGTCCGAGCGGCGCGCGATGCTGGGATCGATGCTGTCGCGGTCACGGACCACAATTCGGCCTCAGCCGTCGGGCCACTACAAGACGCCGCCGCGGACTTGGAGGGCGGGCCCGTTCTCTTTCCGGGTGTCGAGCTTACCGCCAGCGACGGCTCGCATCTCTTGGTCCTCATGGACCCGCGGCAGGGCCAGCAGCATGTCGAGGACCTCCTTTCTCGGGTAAGGGTGCCGGTGGAGCAACGTGGTGCGCACCGTGGTCGCTCTCCCCTTAGCGTTGAAGAAATCCTGACGGAGTGCGGGGATGCTGCGCTTGTTATCGGCGCACACGTCAATGGTGACCGCGGCCTGCTACAACTTGAGGGAGAGCAACGGATAGCTGTGCTTCGGCACCCCGCTCTCGCCGCCCTTGAAGTCGATCCCTCCAAGGAGCTGGCAAGCGATTGGATCGAGGGACGCCAGCGCGAGGTCGGGCGACCGCATTCGGTCGTCCATGCATCGGATAGCCATAGTCTGGGAGAAATGGGACGCCGCTTCACCTGGATCAAGATGACCGAGCCAACCTTGGAGGGTCTGCGCCTTGCGCTAATGGACGGCGGCGAATCCCTACGCCACGGCGAACAGGGCGATCCGAACGCGCTACATAGCGATCATGGCATTGAGAGCATCACCGTTCATCACGGCAAGTTCATGGGTCGGTCGTCTCCGATGAGAGTCGAGTTCGGTCCTTGGCTCAACGCCATCATCGGTGGACGCGGCACCGGCAAGTCGTCGCTGGTCGACTTCTGTCGGAAGACGCTCCGACGGGATGCAGAGTTGGACGGTAGCGCTGGAGGCGAGGAAGGTGCTTTACGAAGCTTCTTCGACAGGAGAATGCGGGTTCCGCGGGATCGCTTTGATGAAGGACTGCTGACGGATCAAACATGCGTCGAAGTTGTCTATCGTAAGGACAACATACAGTTCATCGTATCTTGGAGTCTCGATGGTGACAAGACCCCCATCGCTCGCCTCGTAGGAGCGGAGAAAACTCCGGAAGACGGCGACATTCGCGAACGCTTCCCGGTGCGAATCTATAGCCAGAAGCAGTTATTCTCTCTTGCCCAAGATCCGAATGCACTTCTTGCCGTAATCGATGACACGCCATCGGTGCGCGGGACCGAGCTACGTCGTGCCATTGAGCAGGCGGCGGATCGATACCTAGCGCTGCGGGCAGCCGTGCGTGCCGAACGTAATCGCACAGTCGAGTTGCCATCACGACGTGCGGAGGTCTCGGACATCCGCCGGAAGCTGGATCTCCTCCAAGAGGGCGGACAGGCTCTTGCGCTGAGCGAGCATCGGCTGCGACGGCAGCAGGATACCAGTTGGAACGCAGCCCTCCAGGGCGTCTCGGAGGCTCTGGAGAAACTCGATCGGGCAACAGACGGACTCTTGGTTGCCGATCTCGAACTGGCATCTGACGCAGGGGATGACCCAGCGACAACGAGCCTCGGACGTGCGCACGATTCCCTGAGGCAGACCATTCGAGGTCTGCAGGACGACGTACGGCGGTCAGTGGCGGCGGCTCGTACGGAGCTTCAGGCATTGCGTGACGGCGGAGAGATGCGGAATTGGCGTGGAACCATGGAGGCCAGTGCGGTGGCCTTCCGCGAGGCAACCGATCGTCTCGCCGCGGAGGGCATTGGCGACCCGAGCGAGTATGCCGGTCTACTGGGTCGGGCCGCCGAACTCGCTGAAGCGATCGAGGATCTTGAGCGAGCACAAGAACGGGCGGACAAGCTCGAGGACGATGCCACGTCAGCGCTTGACGAGTACCGCCGACTGCGAAGAGAGCTCAGCGACAGGCGCCGGGAGTTCGTCCGAACTACGTCGGGGGAGCTTATTCGGATCGAGGTCAACGAGCTCTCGAATTTCGAGAATCTCGCGGATGATGTGGGAAAGATCCTCGGAATTGAGCGCTTTCTGGACGACCGCCAAGCGATTGCGAGCAGAATTCGAAGCACGCAAGGTGAGGTCTGGAACGCGGAGAGCATCGATGATGTCGTTGCCGAATTGCGCGAGCTACACTCAGGGGAACTCGACTCTTGGCCAACTCACGATCGGCGTTTCGAACCCGCCCTTCGAAGGGTGCCGCCGGAGAGGATCGATCGACTCGCCTTGTACGTCCCGGAAGATGACGTTGTGGTGCGCTTCCGGGACCAACGCGAGGGCAAGTGGCAGCCCCTCGCACGCGGATCACCCGGGCAGCAAACGGCCGCTCTTTTGGCCTTTGTTCTGGGATACGGCACCGAGCCGATTATTCTGGATCAGCCCGAGGACGACCTCGATAGCGCCCTAATCTATGAGCTCCTCGTTAGTCGCCTGCGTGAGACGAAGCTCAGTCGGCAGGTAATCGTGATCACACACAATCCGAACATAGTCGTGCACGGCGATGCGGAACTAGTGCATTCGCTCGTGGCAGGTCCGCACGAGACCCGCATCGAGTGTCGAGGCGGCCTCCAGGAACAAGTTGTCCGCGACGAGGTCTGCCGTGTGATGGAAGGCGGTCGGGAGGCGTTCGAGAGCCGATTCCGTCGGATCATGAGACTCGGAACATTGCGCTCATGACGGGACTAGCCCGCCTAGCGGGCCGGATCCGGTTCGGGGACTCCACTCCGCACCTCAAGCGGGCTGTGGTGGCTGGCCGTGACCGCCGTGACGCATTCGGGGCTATCAGGGCCGTCGTCGACCTCGTGGAGGCTTACGACCTTCGCCTCGTTGGTGAGTAGCAGCTGACGGCGCCGGTTGGGCTGTGGGGCTTCTCGATGCGCCAGGTCTCCCGGGCCGCCGCCCCGGCGGCCCGGACCCTCAGTTTGGTGCGCTGAGGCTCGAGAGCCGGCAGCTAGGGCGACAGCTTCTTCATCTCGCGTGCGACGACCCGATCCTCGGCAACAGCGCCCTAGACCAGCTTGCCAACACCAGACGCCGGATCGCGTTCGAGGGGGCGAGCTAGTGCAGCGACTCTCCCTGCTCCGTGCCCTGCTTGAGGTACAGAGGTGAGTGACGGATTAGCTCCGATCGGTCAGTAGACTCGTCTACAAACAGACCCTCTCCGTCGGTACGGATCGACCTTGTGGAGCCGGGAGCGATCGCCGAGCATGCATTCGTCGCCCCCGATCCGCCGGGCGGCGAGGGGACGGCTCCGTGATGACGTCCACGTCACGAGGGAGGTGCCAGTGATGTCTAGGATGTGGCTACTCCTCGCGGGCGCCGCGATACTCCTCGCCATCGGATGCGGCGGTGGCGCCTCGGGCGAGATCGGCTCAACCGCACGCGCGACGCTTGCCGCACCCGACGGCGACGCCATGGGCCAGGTGACGCTCACCCAGACCGCGACCGGGGTACTCATCTCCGCCGAGCTGACGGGACTCTCACCCGGCGCGCATGGGTTCCACATCCACGGCGTCGGCGCCTGCGCGCCCGACTTCACCGCTGCCGGTAGCCACTTTGCGCCCGGCGGTGAACCTCACGGCTACCTCGCCGAGGGCGGCCCGCATGCGGGTGACCTCCCCAACATCTACGGCAGCGATGACGGCACCGCGCGCGCGGACTACTTCACCGGCGCCGTCACCCTCGACAGCGACGCGGACCACTCGCTGTTCGACGAGGACGGCTCGGCCTTCATCGTGCATGCCGACCCCGACGACTACCGTGATGTGGCGTCAGCGGGCGCACGCATCGCCTGCGGGGTGATCGAGCGCAGCTAGATTTGCTTCCCACGGACGTTGCTTACAGTCGGCACCATGGGTTCTCGGTAGTCGTTGCGGGACCGGCGGGACCTCCTACTCTCGTCCGAGCGCAGCCGGAGATCTCATGGCTTGTCGTGGTGCAGCCCTCTGAGGGAGCCGCGGAACTAGAGCAGGGTGACGGCAGGGGGGGCGGGGGCTGCACGGTTCGGCCCCCGCCCGCCTCGGTGCTCTCCTATGCTTCGTGTGGCGGCTCGTCGCGCGAGCCGGGCGGCCGCGTGCCGTTAGCCCTCAGGTATGCGAGCCGCCTCCGGCACGCGTGCCAACTGCGCTGCATGATCCGTGCGACGACGCTTGGCGGCAGGTGGGCGATGCCCAGGAGGCGATCGTCATCGTGTTCACTCCAGGGGGCGCCACGGCGCTTCCTTGGCCCGACTGCTCTCTGTGCTCTGCTCATCGGGTTCCTTCTTCCGTGGATTCGGTGTACTCAGAGCCGCCACGCGGGCGACCCGCCGTCGTTGAGCGCCACGAGCGCGTCGCGCACGGGCTGCGGCAGGCTCTCCCACGACGGCAGCTCCGAGCCGTCGAACTCCGCCACCGGCGCCCACTCGCCCGGCGCGATCTCCTCGTCGATGGCTTCGATTCCGTAGTTGTGCAGCCCCCAGATCTGCATGCGGCAGCGGTAGGGACCGGCCGCCTCGATGGCCGAGGCGACCTCGTCGGTGAAGTTCGGTCCGTCGCCGTCCCCGAAGCCGAACTTCGAGAACGCCTCCTCTATCTCCCAGTCGATGATCCGTCGCGGCATCTCATGCTCCCTTCTCTCCCTTGGCCGGCCGGTCGCCGGCGTGACCGCGGGCGCGACGGGAGGGCGCCGGGCGGCCGTAGCCGCCGCGACCGCCGCCCCCGTCGTGCCCTGCGCTGCGGTCCCTTCGGATCGCCCGGATCAGTCCGCGCCGCCGCCGGTCTCGGCTGGCTGCCCGGGCTCCCGCCCGAGGATGTGGTCCGAGGCTCGCTGCCCCTGCGCCGCGGCGACCACGACGAGTCGCCGGTCGTCGTCGAGGACGCGGAGCCAGGAGGCGATGTAGGCGGCCGACTGCTCGACCCGGGAGGGGTCGATGCCGGCCTCGCTCCCGAGGAACGCGGCCGCGAACTCCGCCACCAGCTCCTCGCGCGAGTAGCGCTCGGAGCCGAACCGAGCCGCCGTCCGGTACCCCTCGCGCCCGAGGCGCTTGGGGTGGCCGGTGGAGTGGGCGAGCTCGTGGAAGAGCGTCGCGTAGTAGCCGTGCGCGTCCGTGAACCGGGCGCGCTCGGGGATGTGCACCTCGTCCCGCTCCGGGACGTAGTAGGCGCTCTCGGAGTCGTGGTGGACCGTCGGCCCCTCGCGGTAGCCCGCGATCACCGCCTCCGCCCGCTCGAGGGGGTCGAAGCAGCGCTCCTCCGCCTGCCGCGGGAGCCGGAGCCCCTCGCACTGGGCGACGTTGAAGACGGAGTAGAGCCGGATGAGCGGGAAGCGCCTCATCTGCTCCGGGTCCTCCGGGTCGGGCTTCTCGAGCCACTTCCAGAGCACGACGCGGGTCCCGTGCTCGCCGCGCCGGACGTGTCCCCCGCAGGCCTCGGCCTGGCGGTAGGTGAGCCAGCGCGGGTCGCTCCAGCCGCGCTCGAGTGCGGCCGTCTGCAGCACCAGGGTGTTGATGCCGCGGTAGGGGCGGCGGGAGCGGGCGTTGCGGTGCCCGCGGGCGTGCCAGGGCGTGCGCCAGGGCACGGTGCCGCGCTCGAGGGCGCGGGTGATGCGACCGGTGATCTCCTGGTAGGGGTCGCTCCGGCCGCGGGTCTCCCTATGCGGCACGGCGGTCGTCCCTGCCAGGCGGGCCCACGCGCTCGTAGAGCGTGAGGCGGATCGCACGCCGGGGCGCGCGACCCGAGCGGACGGCCTGGATGAGCGAGGCCCGGAAGCCCGGGATCGGGCACTCGGGCAGCGGGATCCGGGCGACGTCGTAGCGGCCGTGGCGCGTCTTCACGACGCGGCTGAATGGGCGTGCCATCTGCCTTCAGGCCGCCTGTGCGCCGTTGCGGCGGTGGAGTCCGCGCGAAAGCGCCTCGACCGCGGAGAGCAGCTGAGGCGCGTCGAGCTCTGCGAGCGGGCGCCCGTAGCGCCGCTCCACCCAGCTCTCGGTGCGGGCCTCGTCCGAGCCCGCGCTCCGAGCGATCTCGAGCACGCGGCGCCGGAGCTCCTCTGGCCGCGCGCCGACGGCGCCGGCCATCGCTGGCGCGGGCTCGTTCCCCAGCCCGTTCCCGAAGCGCGCCCCGAAGTGCCGTAGCGCGCGCTTGAGCGCGTCGGTCGCGGCGGACTTGACGGCCACCGCGTGCGCCTCCGCCGAGTCGTCCTCGGCGACGGCCGTGCCGACGTCGCTGTGCGGGAGGCAGCCGTCGGCGGTCACGCGCACGACGGCCGTGTAGACGACGGCGCTGCCTGGGTCCGGTCCGGGCTGCCGGCGGGAGGTGATCTCCCCGACGAGCTCGGCGCCCCAGCGGTCGGGCCCGAAGGTCGCGTTCGCCTCCTCGATGGCCCGCCACCCCTCCAGGTAGCGGATCACCTCGCCGTCCTCCGTCGTGCGCTCGGAGACGAGCCCCTCCGGGAGTGGCTGCTCGAGCCGCCTCCTGGCGGCCGGCGTCAGGCGGCGCGTGCGCGCCGGCCGTGCTGCGTGGATGTCGGACATGCGTCCTGCCTTCCCTGGTGTGCCTGCTGGAGCGAGCGGAGGAAGCGCGAGCGGCCACCCGCCCGCCTCCCGAGCTCGCTGAGGTCGTGCACGCCCCCTGGGAGCGGCACGGCGGTGGCCCGCGCCCCGAGCTCGGAGCGGATGCGGGCGGAGGCGCGGCGGCCGGGGCCGTCCGAGTCGAGCGCGACGTAGACGCGCCGGAAGGAGCGGAGCGCCGCGAGCGCGTCCCGCGAGAGGTGCGTGCCGAGCAGCGCGACCGCGCGGATGCCCCACTCGCCGGCCGTGAGCCAGTCGAAGGGACCCTCGGTCAGGAGGCAGGCCGCGGCCCCCTGTGCGCGCGCCCGCTCGAGGCCGAGCAGCGGCGAGGGGAGGCGCAGGTTCAGGTAGCGCGGCTCCTCCTCGCCCAGCGCCCGCGCGGTGAGCCACGTGGCCCGGCCGCGGGCGTCCAGGTCGGGTATGACGACGCGCCCTGC
This sequence comes from Chloroflexota bacterium, assembly GCA_009843585.1. Taxonomy (GTDB): domain Bacteria; phylum Chloroflexota; class Dehalococcoidia; order UBA2979; family UBA2979; genus VYDC01. Next base: position 13,936 of record VYDC01000032.1, read on the forward strand.
GAGCGTGTCGCGCTCACCGCTCAGGAGGCCCAGCCTCCGCGCGGCGTCGAGCCACCCGTCCCGTCCCCGGAGGCGGCGGGCGAGGCCGCCCGATGCAAGGCCGACGCGGAGCCGCGCGGCGGTCTCCTCGCCGATGCCGCGGCCGCGCAGGTAGGAGCGCGCGCTGCGGCTCCGGCGGTACTGGCCCGCGTAGAGAGAGGCGGCGGCCTCGATGACCGCCGCCTCGTGAGCGTCGAGCGTGCGGACAGCCGGGGGCGGCGCGCCCCCCCCCGCGGCGGCCCGCCGAGCGCGGCTCCCGGCGGGCCCGGCGAGCAGCTCCGCGGTCTCGCGGAAGCCGGTTCCCCTGATGCGGCCGACGAAGTCGATGACGTCGCCGCCGACATCGCAGGCGAAACAGAACCATGAGCTGGTGCTCGGATAGACGAGCAGGCTCGGCCTGCGGTCGTCGTGGAAGGGGCAGAGCCCGACCAGCCGCGGGCCCGAGCGCCGGAGGCTCACCCCGGCGCCCTCGACCGCGTCCGCTATCGGGTGCGCGGCCCGGATCGCCTCGGTGTCGAACATGTCAGCCGCCCGCCTCCGGGGCGGAGCGGGCCCGATCGAGTCCGCCGTGCGCGGCCGCTCCGCCGGCGCGGCGAGCTTCGCGTCCGGCGGGGCCCCGGGGACGCGGACTCCGTTCCTGGGTTCTCATTGCGTGCTCCTCTCGGTGCGGCCGCGCGGATCTCCCGCGCGGCGGCGTGTTCTCGGGACAACGAGAAGGGGACCGCCCGGAGGCGGTCCCCTGTCGTCGTGCGCGCGGTCGTCGGGGGCGTCAGGCGAGGGCGCGTGCCCCCCGCAGCGCGCGAGGCGCGAAGCGCCGGCCGCGCTCCCAGCGGCGCATTCCCAGCGCCGAGACGACCTCCCAGCGGCCGTCCAGCGCCGGCATCAGCACCGCCCCGCGGCAGGGGCCGGCGCGGTAGTGGATCGCCGCCAGCAGGCCGAGCCTGCGGCAGGCGGCGAGCCAGCAGCCGTAGAGGTGCCTCGCGAGCTCCTCCGGCACGCCCTCGAGGGGCGCCGACTCGATGACCTCGATGGCCCGCGCCGGCTCGCGCCGGTGGAGCCGCCTCGCCTCGGCGAGCGCCGTCTCCGCGGCTCGAATCTTGACGGCGCCCTCGCGCCGCCGTAGCGTTTCGAACGCCTGCCCGAGGTCCGGTGCGCTGCTGATGTTCCGTTCCACTTCATCCAGCAGACGCCGGGCCTCGTCGTATCTGCCGCCGTCCAGGTGGCTCCCGGCCAGCTCCATCTCCTCCCTCATCCTCGCCTCCTCTCTCCTGCTCCTCTCCTCTCCGAGCAGCCTCGCGACGTCCGCGCGGCCCGAGAGCCGTCGCGCCTCGGCCTCCACCACGGCGGCGTGCGCCTCGGCGCGCGTCGCGAGCCGCCCGGCCTCGGCCGCGCTCCGCTCGGCGCGCCGGCGCGTCTCCGGCTCGAGCGCCGAGCCCGCGAGCCCTGAGGCGCGCCGCGACGCCTCGCGCATCTCCCGGGCGGTGCCCCTGAGCCGGGTAGCCTCCTGCGAGGCCTCCCGGACCCGGTCGAGTGCGCTCGCCGCCTCCCGGCGCCGGGCGCCGTCGCTCTCGAGCAGGCGCTCGAGTTGCTCCAGCGTCCCGCGCGCCTCGGCGGCGAGCGCCTCGCGATCGGCCGGAGCGGAGCCCCGGATCACGGGCACGAGCGCTCGCCCCGCAGGCACCGGCCCCTCCTCCACGAGGAGATCGCGCACCGCCCCGAGCTCGCCCAGGTCCCTCAGCACGACCACGGGTCTCATCGCTCGTTCCTCGCCACGTCTGCCGGGAAGGCCCCGTTGCGGTCCGGCGCCGCCGGACCCGGCAGCATCAGCTCGTCGAGCGGCGACGGCTCCGGCGCGTCGTCGATGCTCTCGGCCGCGGCCGTCCCGGCCGCCGCCGCCAGCGCGACGACACGCGGCGCGCCGCGCTCCGCGGCGCCCCCGTGCTGCACCGGCTGCCGGGGCGTCGCGACGACGTCCTCGTCGGAGCTCCGGCGCGCGCCCACCGTGAGCGCGATGTAGAGCACGTGCCGCGTCACACCCGGCGCGTCCTCGAAGACCTGGAGCAGCGCCTGGAGCGGGCGCCCCTCGATCGTCACCGTGCGCTGCACGACCACCAGCAGGTGGCCGGGCGGCGTGACGCCGAGCGCCTCGAGGTGGCCCCGCGCCGCGCGCGCGACCTGCCGGCGGAGCCGCCGTCCGCGCTTCCCGCAGACGTCGGCTTCGACCGCCGGACGCCAGGGCCGCATCCGCGAGGCGGCCGCGCGCCACATCGTGGCCGCGCTCCGCCCGCACCACCGCCGGACGCGGGCCGGGGGCGATCCCCCGCTCCGCTCCCGGCGCGACTTCCTGCTCGCCATCTCACACCCCTCTCCTGCGGTCCTCCCCCTGCGCGGGGGCGGAGCCATCTCTCTTCTCCCGGCGCGCCCGTCCGCGCCCCGGTGGGGCGCCCTGGCACGGAGATCCGCGTCGCCGCCCCGCTCCTGCTCGCGCGCGCCTCCACGACGGAAGCCCCGCGGCATCCGGGCCTCGCGGGGCGTCCTCGGTGCACGGCCCGGCGTCGTCCGCGTGCGCCGCCCGGGCGCAGCGCGGCGCTCGTCGGCCGCCGTCCGTGTGGCTCTGCCGGCTGGCGCCGGCCCGATGCGTCAGATCCCTCGGCCCGCTCCCTTCACGGCCGGCTCCGGCGTGCCCTCGCTCGATCCCCGTGTTGCCGCCTCTCGTTGCACCTCCTGTTGCTGCCCATCCCCTTGATGCGCGTGCCCTCTTCGATGTCCGGCGTGGAGAGCGCTGCTCGTCTCCTCCCGCGGGAGGGTGATCCGTGCCGGCATCGCGGACGGGCGGTCCGTGCCGGCTCTTCTGCTCGTTCCGAGCGGCGCCGCCGGCGACACGCACTGCCTTCGGGGAGGAGGCTAGGGGCGGGCGGTCACAGGCCCTTCACAGGCCGCTCACGGGTAGGTCCCGGGTGATCACAATCCGCGGGAGAGTTCAGGAGGGACGGGGTGGGGCTGCGGGTGCTGCAGGCGGCGATCGGCCCGCCACGGGGGTGATCGCCGCCCGTCCGGGAGTCCGGCGTGAGTCGCGCGTGACCCAATTGGGAGCGGATGTTTTACTTCTTTTCTCTGCATTCACGCGCTCCGGTGATGCCTCACCCGCTCGTCCCTCCCGCCGCCGACCGCGCGTGCATCGCGGCCGTCGCTCGTGCTGAGGACCGATCGTGTCGATGCGCGGTTCGGGCACGACGCGGCTGGCTTTCCCGCATCAGCTTCTGCCGCGCCCGCAAGGTCCACGCTCTCCCCGGTCACCCCGCAGGGACGCGGGACGGGACGCCCTGAGCCCGGGCGCGCCGGCCGGGCGCGGCGACACGCGTGGACCGCCGGCGGAGGCCCGCTCGCGGGCCCGCCCCGGGACGGCCGGCGCGGAGTCCCGGGAGGCGGTGGGGGTCCCGCACAGCGGCGACCGGCGCCAGCGCGGCCGACGGGTCCACCGGTGGTGGCGCCGGTGACACGGGATGGCGAGGGGCCTACCGTGCGCGGATGCACCGGAGCCGCCTTCTCCGCGTCGCGCCGGCGTCGGCGCTCGCCCTCCTCGTGCTGGCCCTCGCCGCGGAGCTCGTCCCGGGCCGCGGGGCGATGGCGATCGCCGCGGCGCTGGCGCTCGCCACGGCGGCGTCCGAGGCATGGCCATGGCTCGCGGGGCGCCGGGAGGCGGCGAGGCGCGCGGGCGCGCCCGCGGAGAGCTGCGCCGTCGCCGTCCCCTCCGCGACGGGGGCCGCCTCCTGCCCGACCCGGACCATCGACGACGCGCCGGCGGATGAGGACGCCTTCGGCGCTTACGAGGCGAAGGCCGCGGCCATCCACGGGCTGATCACCGGCGAGCGGGGAGGGCGCACGATCGGGCTCGAGGGGCGATGGGGCTCGGGCAAGTCCACCATCGTCGGGCTGCTCGAGAGGCGCCTGACCGGGCCGGACTCCCTCGTCTTCGTCTTCGATGCCTGGGCGCACGAGGGCGATCCGCTGCGGCGCTCGTTTCTCCAGAAGCAGATCGGCCGCCTGTACGAGGGGCGCTGGATCGACGAGGCCGCGCGGGACGCGCGGCTCGCCGAGCTGACGGCGCGCCGGCGCGTCGAGCACACCCGGCTCGGGCTGCTCGCGGTCGCCGTTGCCCTGACCGCCCTCGTCCTGCCCGTCAGCACCGCGCTGATCAGCGGGGGACTGG